>CAZMWS010000050.1:0-11108 GCA_964570085.1 uncultured Lentisphaeraceae bacterium
GCACTGGCCGCGGAATAGCGCCTGCGGCGCCTTATAAACTAGCCACTAGCCGCTAGTGGCTAGCTACTAAATAAAGTGCCTTTTTGTGGGAGGTGGGCTTGAAATCCCGTGGGGAGTGTCTATAGTAACCCCGCTTTCCAAACAAAGCGCGCATAGCTCAGTTGGTTAGAGCGCCACTTTCACACGGTGGAGGTCACAGGTCCGAGTCCTGTTGCGCGCACCAGCGTTTTCCGAGCCCGCAGATGCTTTTAGAGTCTGCGGGTTTTGTTGTTTCTGGTGGGATGTGGTGTGCAAATGAAAAAGCCCCGTGAGACCATTGTGTCTCGCGGGGCTTTTGTGTTTTCCTAGGGGGCAGGGCGGGTGGTTAGAGCACCTTCGCCAGGAAGTCCTTGAGCCGGGGATTCTGGGGATTTGCGAAGAATTCCTGTGGGGTATTTTGTTCCTTGAGGAGACCGTCGTCCATGAAGCACACGCGGGTTCCGACCTCGCGTGCGAAGCCCATTTCGTGGGTGACCACAACCATGGTCATTCCGGCCTGTGCCAATTCCTTCATGAGGGCGAGGACCTCTCCGACCATTTCGGGATCCAGGGCGCTGGTGGGCTCATCGAAGAGCATGACCTCGGGTCGCATGGCGAGTGCGCGGACGATGGCGACGCGCTGCTTTTGTCCGCCGGAGAGCATACCGGGGTATTCGGAGGCCTTTTCGGGGAGTCCGATGCGCTTCAACAGTCCCATAGCCACCTCTTTCGCCTCCGCCTTCTTCATGAGGCCGGTCTGGACGGGCGCCAGGATGATGTTTTCCAGGATGGTCTTGTGGGGGAAGAGATTGAAGTGCTGGAAGACCATTCCCATGCGGCGTCGGAGGTTATCCACCTTGCACTTGGGGCTGGTGATCTCTTCGCCGTGGACGTAGATTTCGCCGCTGGTGGGGGTCTCCAGGAGATTGAGGCATCGCAGGTAGGTGGACTTTCCGGAGCCGGAGGGTCCGATGACCACCACCTTCTCGCCACGCTTCACGGTATCCGTGATGCCCTTGAGCACCAGGTGGTCGCCGAAGGCCTTGGTGAGGCCCTTTACCTCAATGACGGCATCCTGATCCTGATTCTGATTCGACATATTCGCGTTGTTTTCCATAGAATGAGCTCTCCTTGCGACGGTGGCTACTTTCGCTCGCTCTCGCGAAGATGTCTTTCCAGTCTCTTCTGGGCGGCGCTAAGGAGCAGCACCAGGAAGAGGTAGACTAGTGCCACGCAGATCAGTGGGAAGAAGGCATCGAAGGTCCTGGCGCGGACCAGTCCGGCGGCCTTCGTGAGATCCACGATCGCGATATATCCCACGATGGAAGTCTCCTTGAGCAGGGAGATGAATTCGTTTCCCAGAGCGGGGAGCACATTCTTGAATGCCTGTGGCAGGACGATGAGGCGCATGGTAGTCCAGGCGGAGAGTCCCAGGGAGCGTCCGGCCTCGGTCTGCCCCTTGTCCACTGCCATGATTCCGGCGCGGGCGATCTCGGCCACGTATGCACCGGAGTTGACGCCGAAGCCGATCATTGCGACGAGGATGGGGTTTGTCTGTGAGAGGAGCACGAAAGCCCAGATCATGAGCTGGACCACCACGGGGGTGCCGCGGAAAAGAGTCAGATAGAGTTCTGCCAGCCGATCCATGAGCTGGAGGATCATGCTGCGCAGGTGATAGGATCTTCCGGAGCGCAGGAATCCCCACGTCGATTTCCAGAAGGGCTTAGGCTGTGCCTGGTAGACATACACCCGGATCACGGCCACGCTGACGCCGATGAAGATACCCAGGAGTAGTGCTCCCACGGTGATCTGCATGGTATTGAAGAATCCCTCCAGGAAGATCTTGTATCGTTCATCCACGAGGAAGGTCCTGCTGAAGGCGTCGTGCAGGTATTGGAAAATGGCTGGCGAGTCGGGTGACATGGGGTATCGGTCTACGATTCCGGAGTGCAGTCCGCAGTGGCTCCGTATATGCGTGTGGGGCTGCGGGCAAAAAAAAAGAGAGGGCGGGGCGCGGAAGAGAGCAGGGGAGGGGATCTCCCCTTTTTCCTTCTTCCGCGGACCCCGTCCGTTATGCGCCGCCGCCAGGCGTAGAAAAAAACGGCTTCCTAGCGGCGGCGGATGTCAGAGTCGAGTGTCGGCTACTGAGCGGCCTTCTCGGTGTGCTCCTGCTGCCACATCGCCATGCGGCCATCCAGGCGGCACTTGGCGATGACGGCGTTGATGACCTCCAGGAGATCCTCGTTGCCCTTGTGGATGATGATGCCGAATTCCTCGGGCTCCTCCAGACCATTGCCGTCAGCCTTCACCATGGGGATGGCCTTGAAACCGGGGTTCTTCTTGGCCAGGGAGATGGCGACCAGCTCGTCGATGACCACGGCGTCGAGCTGTCCGGCGGCCATGGCGACGGTGGCATCGGGGGCGTTGTTGTAGGCCTTGGACTCGGCGCCGGTGTCCTTGAGGATGCCGTCACGGACGGCGTTCTCGATCATCATGAGGCCGGTGGTACCCTGCTGTCCACCGATCTTCTTGCCAGCCAGATCCTCGACGGTCTTGATGGGGCTGTTTTCGGGGAGGATGAGATACTGGACGGAGCGGACGAAGGGGACGGAGAAGTCCACGGACTGCCTGCGCTCTTCGGTGATGGTGAAGCCGGAGGCGCCCATATCGGCCTTTCCGGTGATGACGGTGCCGATGATGGAGTCGAACTCGGCGGAGACGATCTCGGCCTTCACGCCCAGCTCGGCGGCGATGGCATGGACCAGGTCGATCTCGCTGCCAGTGACCACGCCATTCTCGCCCAGGTATTCAAAGGGGGGGAATTCGGGGTTGGTGTAGACCACGATCTTGCCGGCGGCCTTGATTGCGTCGATCTTGCTCATGGGGGGCTGCTTGGAGCAGCTGGCGGAGAACACGCAGCAGAGCAGCGCGGCGAGGGACATTGCGAAGAATTTCTTCATGGTTGATTTCTCCTGAATGAGGGAGGATTGTTGTTTAGGGAAACGGGAAGGGGAGGCGTGGTGTTGGGGGGGGAGTGTGCTACTCCACCCGGAAGAGGTAAGTGGTGTTTGGGGCGGTCTCGAGGCGGATGGCATTGGTCGCTTCGGTGGAGAGGATCTTCTCTTCCGGAAGGACCTGTGTGACCTTCTGGACCGTCCGCGGAAGCTCGATGGTGCGCACTCCGCCGCCATGGGGACCCAGATGGAGCCCCACGTAGCTCTGGTTGGCGTAGAGGATGCCGTCGGTCTCCCGGTAGTAGACATGGACGCCGGAGGCCTCCAAGAATGCCCGGAGGACTTCCGGGTTGATCACGGGCACCAGCGCCAGGAGGGTGCCGCCGCCTGCGGGATGCCGCAGGATCGCCTGCGTGACGCGGGGAGCGCCGCCGGGGGCAGTCGGTGGGAGGGCCTGTGTGACCGTCAGGTCTGCGTCGGCGGGGGCCTGGATCTCCAGGGGCGGATTGATCTCGACGAGCTCCCGCACCGCGCGAGTGCCATCCAGACGGTCTTCCTGGAGGATGTCGGTGAGGTCATCCAGAGTCCAGTCGCTCTGGCGGATGCCGGGGACGCCGGTGAGTTCCTCCATGAATGCGATGCCTTCGCCTTGCGCTTCGTCAATATAGCCTGCGTGGTGGAGCCAGACGAGGCTCTTGCCGGATTCGCGGAGTCTTCGTGCCTGCGCGACCAGTGCGGGATTGTGCCGGACCTGGTTGATGAAGACGTACGCCTTGTATTCGGGGAACCGCGGGTCTTCTAAATCGGAAGAGAGGATGGTATCGCAGGGGACGCCGACCAGGGAGAGTGCGTATCGCACGCGGTCGGCGGCGGCGTTGTCGGCGGAGGTCTTGTCGGTGCACTGGTAGAGGACGGAGTCCATGTCCACGACCACGGCCACTTCCGCGGCGCTTTGGCAGGGGACGCGTGTCTCCCAGATGGGCCGAAGCTTCTTCAGGTATTCGCCGATCAGCGGATCGCCATACCACCCCTGTCCGAAATCGAAATACCAGAAGCCGCAGCCGGTGCACAGCGCGTTGACGAAATCGCGGGCGAGTTGCTGGATGGTCTCCTCGGGGGTGCGGACGTAGCAGTTGTTGTCGTCGCCGTAGGAGACGACATGGGTGCGGGTATCGGCCTCGACGATATGGAGTTTCTTACGGAGGCGGTAGCTCTCGGGGACTCCGCGGGAGAGTTGCGGGTGTCCGAATTCCCGGTTCGGGAGCTTGTAGGGTGGCGGCATGGAGTTGAAGTCCACGTAGGGGCTTTCCAGTGCCTGGAGGAGGAGCGGGTGTTGTCCGGGGCCGGGGAAGGGCATGTTGAAGAAATACCCATAGAAGTTCCCTACTAGTTTCTTGTAGCCGCAGGCCTCCTTGATGGTGCGGTCGCCCTCGATCATGGTCTGGAAGGTGGCCTCGGTGATGCAGTGCATGGTATCCAGGAGCCGCGCATCCAGGACGGGATCGCAGAGATCGCCGCCGTTGGGATTCTGGCGTTCCTGGAGGTTCGACATGGTGGCGGATGCCAGGGCGACCGAGGGATCCCGCCATGCCTTCTGCAGTGCCTCGTCGGTGCCGTATTTCGCCTTCACGTATTCCTGGAAGCGCCGGCGCATGGGTGTGGAGTCATCGGGGGCATAGAACATTCCGTAGCAGTGCCACTCCATGTAGACGCCCATGTCGTAGCGGTATCCGAAGACCCGCTTTCCCCAGGGCTGCGCCTCGATGTATTCCACCAGCGCCTTCAGGAAATCGCAGACCTGTGTGCGGTAGAGCTCGCTGGCGAAGGAGGGCGCGGGGATCTTGTTGCAGTCGTCGTCGGTGGAGGTCTTTCCCAGTGGGGAGAGATAGACGATGAGTTCCTCGGGGTGTTTCTCCATCCACCAGACGGGTGGCTCCCGGCAGTCGATGTTGAAGAGGATCCGGAGATCGGGCTCCAGCGAGAGCGCCTCCCAGGGCCATTCGTCCAGGGCGGAGAAGTCGTATTGGCCCTCGCCCTTCCAGATGTCCCGGAGACTGGTCCCCATGACCTGCAGATCCAGCTCCGCATCCCGGAAATTCCTCACGCTGTCGGTGAAGACATCGTTGGCGAAATTCTGGTAGCGGTGTGCGCTGTAGATGACGGCGGGGTAGAGCGTCTCGCCAATGCGGATCATCGCCTTGCCGTCCTGGTATTCCACGCGGGCCTCCGGATTCTCCTCGGCGGCCAGGCGCTTCGCGATCTCCGCACGGTCGGTCAGATCTGCCAGGCGGAGGCGCGCCTTCTCTTCGCGGTCCTGGAGCTCCTTCTGGCATGCGATGGGGGATACATGGAAGAGACCGGACCAGGGTGCGACCCAGAGGTCGCCGTAGGACTCCGGCTGCGTAGCGGATGCCTCGCCGCCCGACAGGGAGGGCGCCTTCGCGCTCTTCCAGGTGGCGGGATCGGAGAAGTGCTCCTCCAGAATGCCGTTGGCGCGCTCCACGGTGAGCTTGCAGATGACACCGCCCACGCCCACGCCATTCGTATTCTCCAATTCCATGCGGTGCTTCCCGGGAGGAAGGAACGCCGTCAGATCGCCCTCCTGGGAGGAGAAGACGCCCTTTGCGGGCACTTCGTGCAACGCGTGGGTCGCCTGGCCGTCCACCAGCACATCGCCGCCGTCGTCAAGGAGCGCATTGATTCTGACGGCGACCACGTCCTGGGGGATCTCCAGGTCAGTCCAGTAGTATCGTGGCACATTCTGGCTGGCCTCGACGGGCTCCGGGTAGTAGAGCCACTGTGCCCTAGGGTAGTCCTGTGCGGGGAGCCATGCGGCCAGCAGAAGCAGGCAGAGGAGCGCTAGGTTGTTCTGGAGGGCGTGTTGCATGGTGTGTGCTAGGCTTTTTTGCTTTGGCCCAGGAGTGTGGCGGACAGTGCCAGGAGTGCCACGACTCCGCCGACGGGTGCGGTCCATCCCAGGGAGGCGATGTCGCAAACACCGGCGCCCAGGAGGGTGCCCGCCGCCACGCCGAGATTGAAGAGCGCGGAGAAGATCGCCATTGCCACCGCGGAGGCGCTGCCCTGTGTGGAGCTGACGACGTCGGATTGGCAGGAGACATTGAAGAGCGTGAATCCGATGGCGGGGAGGGCGCAGAAGAGCACGGTGAGTGCCAGGGAGTGCGCTACGGGCAGGAGAATCAGCAGCGGGATTCCGATTGTCAGGATGCCGAGCTCCAGGAGGCGGTTGCAGCGCCGGGAGACCAGTGTGTAGAGGACTCCGCCGCCTACGCTGGCCAATCCCAGCACGGTGAAGATCCCGGTGATGGTATTGGGAGTGAGTCCGGCGGTCTTCAGGAGGAAGGCATCCAGGTAGCTGTTCCAGCAGTAGTATCCGCCCAGCGCCAGCATGGTGGCGCCGTAGATCTTCAGCAGAGTCCGGTTCTTCAGGAGCCCGGGGACTTCCCCGAAGGTGAAGGCCTTCTCCTTCGGAGTCGGGGGCAGGGCGGGCAGCAGCGCCAGGAAGAGGATCGCGGCCAGTGCGCCCAGTGTCAGGAAGGCGCCGCGCCAGCCCACATGGAGTCCCAGTGCGCGTCCCAGGGGGATCCCCAGGACCATTGCCACGGAGGAGCCCACGGAGAGGGTGCCCAGCGCCACGCCATGCCAGGCCTCCGGCATTTGCCGCACCGCCAAGGGCGCCACAATTGCCCAGAAGAGCGCATGGACGCATGCCACGCCCATTCGGCTGACCATCAGCACCCAGTATCCCTGGGAGAGCCCGGTGGCAAGTTGCAGGAGTGCGAAGAGTCCCAGGACCCACAGGAGGAGTCGCCGCATGGAGACGCGGCTTGCCAGGATCATGAGGGGTAGCGAGAGGAGAGTCACTACCCACGCGTAGGTGGAAATGACCATCCCGACGCCACTCTCCGAGACGCCCAGGCTCTCGCCGATGCTGGTCAGAAGCGCCGTGGGCAGGAATTCGGAGGTGTTGTAGACGGTGGCGGCTGCGGTGAGCCCCAGGAGGCAACCCCACTGCCGGAGCGTGGGGCGTTGGATTTCGGTAGTCATGACGGTGCGGAGCCTGAGGATTGCCCCGCATGCCCCTGATCGCCAAAGGAGAAGTCGCCCCCTTGGCGGAGGGTATGGTGGATCTGGCGCGGATGCGTCGACGAAAGAAAAAAGGCGGCGGCGCCTGGTGAGAGGAGTCGCCGCCTTTTTTAAAGAGCGGTGCTGTCGTGGGGCTCGCTAGTCGTTGACGGAAGCGATCTCCATGTTGTCGCGTTCGGCCTGCTCGATGGCGTGGTAGTCACCGCGCTCGATGAGGATCTTTCCGGCAGCGACCTCGCGGAGCGCCAGGTCCAGCAGCGGGGTCTTGTCTCCGGGGGTGAGGGGGATGAGTCGGCGGTATCCCTTGGCCAGCTGGCTGGCGCGCTTGGAGACGCCGGTGATGAAGAGGCGCAGATCGAAGGCCTCTCCCCGCTCGGCACACATTTCCTTCGCCTTGGCCACTGCCTGACGCAGATATTCTTCGTTCATGGGATGATTTGCTCCACTGGTTGCTCCCTCCGCCCGCAAAAAAAGACGGGGGCGTCGGGGGTGTCTTCTTGTCAATCGAAAAAGGGTCCCGCGGATTCACCGGTTTCTGCCGGAATTCGGGTAATCCGCGTAATATAACTCCGTATGCAATGTTGGCAACGGGCTTTATAGTAACCGAACCGCCGTCGGGCAGGGGGATTCCGGGCGGAAAAACGCCTTTTTGTTTCACATTCACTCCTTCTTTTTTGCGCCTCAAATGGACCTGAACACCGAAGCATTGGCGTACCACAGCGAGCCCGTTCCCGGCAAGCTGACGGTGCAGCCCTCCAAGCCCTGCCTCACTCAGCACGATCTCGCATTGGCATACACTCCCGGCGTGGCGAAGCCCTGCCTGGAGATCCATGATCGGATCGAGGAGGTCTACCGCTACACTGGCAAGGGCAACACGGTGGCCGTGGTCTCTGACGGCACCGCGGTGCTGGGCCTGGGCAATATCGGTCCCGAGGCGGGCCTCCCCGTGATGGAAGGAAAGTGCGTGCTCTTCAAGCGCTTCGCCGACATTGACGCCGTGCCCCTGTGCCTGGGAAAGGTCCATGGCGCTGATGGCAAGACTGACGCGAAGAAGCTCATTGATGCCGTGGAGACCCTGGAGCCCTCCTTCGGCGGCATCAACCTGGAGGACATCGCGGCGCCTGCGTGCTTCGAGGTGGAGACCACCCTGAAGAGCCGCATGGGCATCCCCGTCTTCCATGACGACCAGCACGGCACCGCCATCATCTCCCTGGCCGCACTACTCAATGCCGCCGAGCTCACCGGGAAGCCCCTGGACTCCCTGAAGGTGGTGGGCAATGGTGCAGGCGCCGCCGGTCTCTCCTGCCTGGAATTCTACATCCGCGCCGGCGTCCGCCGCGAGAATGTGGTTGTCTGCGACTCCCGTGGCGTGGTGACCCGCCAGAATGCCTCCAACGAGGCGAAGCGCGCCCTGGGGACCACCCGCACGGATGTGAAGTGCCTGGCGGATGCCATGAAGGGCGCGGATGTCTTCCTGGGCTGCTCCGTGGCCAATTGCGTCACTCCGGAGATGGTCCGCTCCATGGCGCCGGGCGCCGTGGTCTTCGCCATGGCGAATCCCGTTCCCGAGATCATGCCCGAGCTGGCCAAGGAGGCCGGCGCCGCAGTGGTGGGCACCGGTCGCACCGACTTCCCCAACCAGATCAACAATGTCCTGGGCTTCCCCGGAATCTTCCGCGGCGCCCTGGATGTCCGCGCAAAGGACATCACCGCCGGCATGCAGCTGGCCGCCTCCTACGCGCTGGCCGAGATCGCGCGGATGCCGGTGGAGGGCGAGGTCCGCAAGGCGCTGGAGGCCGCATATCCCCAGGATGCCGCCGCGGGCATCTTCGATGGCGCCAATCCCCTGAAGGAGTCCTACGTGATCCCGAAGCCCTTCGATCCCCGCGTCGTTCCCCACGTGGCGCGCATGGTCGCCAAGGCCGCCATGGAAGAGGGCGTGGCACAGATCGCCATTGACGACCTGGATGCCTACGAGAAGGCGGTGGCCGCACGCATCCACGCATAAAAATCGCGCGGCGAAGAAAAAAACAGAGTTTCCGTTACTGAACAAGAACCCATCCCGGGCCAGGAGGCCCGTAGCATCCCATGATTGACATTAAAATTCTCCGCGAGAATCCCGATCTGATCAAGAAGAATTGCGCCAAGCGCAAGTACGACGTGGATGTGGACGCGTTGCGCGCCCTGGACCAGGAGTATTTGAAGCTGGTGCGTGAGACGGAGGACCTGCGCGCCGAGCGCAACCGCCTCTCCAAGGAGTGCCAGACCAATCCCGCCGCCCGTGAGCAGGTGAAGGCGATGAAGGGCCAGCTGGCGGAGAAGGAGAGCCTGCAGGAGTCCCTGAAGGCGCAGGTGGAGGAGAAGCTGACCTGGCTGCCCAACTTCCAGGCGCCGGATACTCCCGATGGCGAGAGCGACGCAGACAATGTGGAGGTGAAGGTGGTTGGCGCGAAGCCCTCCTTCTCCTTCCAGCCCCGTGACCACCAGGCCATCGGCGAGATCCTGGGCATCATCGACACCCAGCGTGGTTCCAAGGTGGCGCAGAGCGGCTTCTACTACTGGGTCGGAAAGGGCGCCATGCTCACCCAGGCGATGTATTTCTGGGCACAGAAGGAGCTGGTGAAGCGCGGCTTCACCATGATGATGTCCCCCTGCGCCGCCAAGGCACGCACCCTCTTCGGCACCGGATACCTGCCCTTCTTCAAGGACCAGATCTATCCCATCGGCGGCGAGGACCTCTGCCTCATCGGCACCGCCGAACAGACGCTGGTGGGCTTCCATGCCGACGAGATCCTGGATGGCGCCAAGCTCCCCGAACGCCTCACCGCATACACCCCCTGCTTCCGCACCGAGGCTGGCTCCTACGGAAAGGAGGCCCGCGGAATCTTCCGCGTCCACCAGTTCCACAAGGTGGAGCAGATCATCTTCTGCCGTCCCGAGGACTCCCCCAAGTGCCATGAGGAGTGCCTGGCCAACGAGGAGTATCTCCTCCAGCAGCTGGGCGTGCCCTACCACGTGGTGAATGTCTGCATCGGCGATCTGGGCGCACCCGCCTACAAGAAGTACGACTGCGAGGCGTGGTTCCCCGGCTACAACGGCTACCGCGAGGTCACCAGCAACTCCAACCTCACCGACTTCCAGAGCCGCCGCCTGAATATCCGCTACAAGGACGCCGATGGCGGAAAGGGCTTCGTCCACACCATCAGCGCCACCGGCCTCACTGACCGCGTGGTCTGCGCAATCCTGGAGAACAACCAGCGCGAGGACGGCTCCGTGGTGGTCCCCGAGGTCCTGCGCCCCTTCACCGGCTTCGGCGTCATCGAGCCCGCGAAGTAGTCACTCCCCCGCGGCGCGAGGGCCTCGGATGGCGCAGGGGGAATGAATTCCCTCCGCCGTCCGGCGCATCCGCCGCTGAGGCATTTTTCTTCTCTGTCGCATGAGTCTGCGCCTGGCCACCGGTCAACAGTACGCCTGCCAGAAGTGCGGCAGGTGCTGCCGGCGCTTTCTCGTGCAGCTCTCCTCCCGGGAGGTGGAGGCGATCTCTCGCCTTCCCTGGGAGGACCCGGCGCTTCGTCGAATCCATTCTTATCGCGTGCTGGGCGGGCGGTCCTATCTTATGGCCGATGCCGCCACAGCGCGCTGTGTGTTTCTAGGGGAGGGGGATCTCTGCCGGATGCACGCCGCTTTCGGCGGACGCTGCAAGCCCATCTCCTGCCAGGCGTATCCCTTCGCGTTCCAGCGGACCTTCGAGGACGAAATCACCGCCGCACCACGCTTCGATTGTCCCTCCGTCCAGCAGAACCAGGGTTTTCCGTTGGTACACTATCGGGTGGAATTGGAGACCCTCCTGGAGGATCCCCTGATGCCGCCCCTGCCGCCACCGTTCACGGAGGCGCAAAAGGAGGGGCTCACCCGACAGTCTATCCAGCGCATCGCGGACTTCCTGGCGGGGCTCCTGCGGCGACCCGCGGGAGCCGAGGCACCCTCGCTGCCCGCCCTCCAGACACTGGTCCAGCGGCTCCGAGCACTGGG
>CAZMWS010000051.1:0-186 GCA_964570085.1 uncultured Lentisphaeraceae bacterium
GTAGGGAGGGGGCCTGGGCCCGTGCGCATACCTGCGCGCGCGTACGCGCATACATAAAACCCCGCCCGCGCCCCCCCCGCATCACGCCACAAAACAGCGCCGCAGGCACCTTATAAACCTTCTACCTCCTCCCTTCTACCTCCTCCCTTCTACCTCCTCCCTTCTACCTCCTCCCTTCTACCTCCT
>CAZMWS010000051.1:286-10901 GCA_964570085.1 uncultured Lentisphaeraceae bacterium
CCCTTAGCGGGCGTCCATCGCCCGCAAATTAACGCTTTATTCCCGGCGAAGGGAATTGCCTTTTACGCCGTGCTTCCCGAAAAAAGAAAATCATTACCGCGGATTTTTTGCGAGAAAGGCATTCTGGGGGTCTTTTTGCGTTTATCTTATGCATCAAACGAAGTTTCCTTTGTATAGTGTCAACCCCTCATTCTAGGAGAAAAGACCATGGCGAACGAACTAGACGAACTCACTGGTCCCGTGAACGATCAGGGCCGCGACATCCGCGTCATTGACAAGCAGCTCCCGGTAAAGGTGGGCGTGGGCTCCACCATCTTCGAGATCTGTCTGTGGCTCTGCTTCATTCTTCCCGGACTGATCTTCCTCTTCATGAAGATCGGCGCGCGGAACTACTTCCAGAAGCTCCAGCAGAAGCTGCAGGCGGACGCCTCCCAGATTGACAACTACCTGGAGCAGCGGGTGATCATCCTGCAGAACCTGGTGGGTCTGGTGAGCAAGGCGATCACTCTGGACAAGGAGGTCATGACCGAGGTGGCGGCCCTCCGCGGCGGCGCCAATCTGAGCGACACCCAGCGCAACGAGCTGGCGCAGGGCATCGACCGATCCTTCGGACGCCTCTTCCCCCAGGTGTAGGCATACCCCGAGCTGAAGGCGCACAAGGCCATCGCCGACGCCATCCAGCAGAACAGCTACCTCCAGAGGGAGATCACCGCCGCACGCAGCCTCTACAACGACACTGTCACTCAGTGGAATACCTCGCTCTTCGAGTGGCCCACCAAACAGATCGTCGCCGCCCGCGCCGGCTACACCACCCGCATCCCCTTCACGACGACCGCGGAAATCCGCACCCAGGCCCGACAGACCTTCTTCTAACGCACTCGCGCCCCAGGGCACACAATGCCAGAAGAGATCTTCAATCCACTGGAATCCTACCGCGACCGCTACAAGGCCGAATTCCACGAGGCGGCGCGGGAGGAATTCCAGCGGCTCCGGGAAGCCGCACAGGTCGATGAGGAGGCGAACCGCGCCTCCATGGCACAACTGCGCAAAGAGCAGTCGAAGCTAAATTCCGCCAGCTCCCACCGCAGCACCCTCCTTCTCGTCAGCACACTCTTCATTATCCTCATCATCGCCGGCATCAGCGTGGGAATCCTGGGCTGCAACGGCAATGACCTGGATGGCAATCCCCTGGAGCCCGATGCTCGAAACTCCATGCTGGGCATCGGCTTCGGCGGCGCGGCACTCCTATTGCTCCTGGAGATCTTCTGGATCCTCCCCGCACTCTCCCAGGCAAAAGCCCTGATTGAACAGCTCCAGCAGAAGGTCCAGGAGCTCAAGGAGATCACCTGGGCGCAAATGGCGCCCCTTAATCAACGATATGACTGGGACATCTTCGCACGGCTAATCCGGAAGGTGTGCCCGATGCTCAATTTCGATCCCTATTTCACCAGCGGACGACTCGAGGAGCTCGAAAACCACTTCGAGTGGGACAACTCCTTCGCCGAAGAGCCCACCCGCTCGGTCCTTGTCGCACAAAGCGGCGATATCCAGGGAAACCCCTTCGTCTTTGCACGCTTCCTGGAACAGGAGTGGGGCACCAAGACCTATTACGGCCACAAGACCATCTCCTGGCGGGTGCGCGTCCCCAATGCCGACGGAAAGGGCTCCCACTGGGAGACCCGCACCGAGGTCCTTACCGCTTCCTACACCGCGCCCCTCCCCGTCTATAACTACCGGACGCTCCTGATCTACGGAAACGACGCCGCACCAACGCTCTCCTTCTCCCGAAAGCCAAACGAGCTCTCCCAGGAAGAAGACGGCTTCTTCGCCAATCTCCGCAAAAAACGCGAGCTCAAAAAGCTGAAGGCATTCGCCGAAAATCTGGACGACGAATCCCAATACACCATGATGAGCAACGAGGAGTTCGAACTCCTCTTCCACGCCACCGACCGCTCCGACGAAATCCAATTCCGACTCCTCTATACCCCCCTCGCAATGTCCCAGACGGTCTCCCTCCTCAAGGACAAAACGGTGGGTTTCGGAGACGACTTCTCGTTCCACAAATGCGGCCGCTGCAATCTGGTGGCACCACGGCACCTGGTCGAAGCCGAGCTGGATACCAACCCCGCATACTTCGCCACCAACGACATGGCGGAGGCCGAAGCGAAATTCCTTGCGCGCACCCAGGACTTCTTCCGGCACGTCTACTTCGCCCTGGCGCCACTCCTCTGCATCCCACTCTACCAGCAGACCCGCTCCGCAAAGACCATCTATGGATTCTATCCCGGAGAGGACTCCTGCGCCTGGGAACACGAGAGCCTCGCGAACTACGCCGGCGCCGAACGCTTCGCACACCCGCAATCCATCACACACGACATCCTCAAGGCACACCGCGTCCGCAAACAGGGCGCCGCCAGCGAAATCCAGGTGGATGCACACGGCTTCCGGGGCGTCGAACGCGTGGAACACGTCACACGCTACGGCGGCGACGGAAAACTCCACGACATCGCCGTCCCCTGGATCGAATACCTCCCCGTGGAAAGAACTACCTCCTTCTCCATCCGGGAACAAATCCCCCAGGAGCCAAACAACGACGTGCAGCCCCTCCAGGGATCCCAACGCACGAACCTCGACGACTTCCTCGAACAGTGCGGCCTCACACGCGCCACCGCCGCCTTCCGACGCTCTATCTTCGCCTGGGATCTGCCCAAGAAATAACCATCAGGCAGATACCAATATTGAGGCGAAAGAAGGCCGAAGGATTCCATTCGCTATTTATTCTCGCAAAAGGAATGCAGGCGATATGAATTCTGCGTTCCAAGTGGTATCATTACAATACCAAAAATGCACGCCGTGCGAGTAAGCCTCCCTCGCTAAAACCTTTAAGACGGCAATCTCCGATCCATGACGTCTAGCCACTACCCGCGCCACGAAAGGATCCACAGATAAGTGCACATAATTTCTACCCATAGGCTTTATCCCTTCCTGCAAAATAATATCTACCACATCCTTAGATGTTCCATGATACAAAAACTCTGGAGGCTCCCGTAATTCACCAGCACAAATTCCCGGCACGGAATGTCCGTAGGTAGCACGAATCTTTCCGCCTATAATCTCAAATCTTCGCTTCGACGACCTCTCCATGGCAGATTCCACATCATCACATGAGAGACAGCTCCATTCACTGGACCTCTTCGCCAATGCGTCGAATAAATCCGCACATGGAACAAAACCTAGAGAATCTAATTTTAATCCATACTCTTGCGGCGCATGCCGCAATGCATGAGAAATTGTACGAGAAAGCCTTAAATAATCCATAATTTCCGTCACAAAATGTTTCTTGAAAATTTCTGAAGCAGGCTGTCCCACATAGGCCAGCCATGCCTCTCTATTCGGGTTATCTAACTTGACGTTTTCTTTATAGCCGTCAACGCAGTCAAGAATTTCTGGTCATTCTTTAGCTGGTAGTATGGATCCATATAAAGGCTTATTACGCCCATACTATCCAGCATGAAGACAAGAAAATCATCAACCCTATCCGCACCCTTATCCCAGTCCGCCGCAAAATCCACCTTACTTGCTATTAGCGCAGCAAACTCATAGGGCTTTACGATCGGATGGTCAATGAAGCCGTTGCAAGTATATAACTCTATGAAATTCAATACTTGCTTTAAACTAGAACTATGTTCCTTGAAGTAGTCAACTGAACATTGAAATACGTCGTCCCAAGAATACTCACTCAGGACCTTCTGGGCGTATTCATACGATTCACCTTCAGGATCGTAATCATCCGCATAAAAGTTGGAATTAAAAATTTTCTCAACTTTATTCTTTAAATCAGCCACTGCAGTCATTTATTAGGATTCCTCTTTGCTTTTGGTGAAAACACAGACAATGGTAACTTCTTAAAGGCTTTATCAGCTTCTTTCATTGACCGTATGTTAGGTTTGTAATGCCCACTAAAATTGTCATAGTTGTAGATCTTTCCTCCGCGGATTTCCAAAATTCCCGCCACCTTGACCTGGGGATCTTTTCCACCAATCAAAGTAGGATGTGGCGTTGGAGACACATTTGACTTAAAACCGTTACCATTACGATTTCCTATGATAATATTCCCATCCAGAGTAATAACATAGGGAACCTTTACATTGTAATGTTTGCTTTCAATGTAGTTTCCATGAATTTTATCTACTAATCTTACCGCTGTTGGATTTTTAGGATAAATGCCATTATGGCAGATCCCTCTTTTTTCATCGTCTTCCAACATTGGTTTGTCAACATGGTACGAACTAGCGTATTCCTGAGAGCCACCATTCCTCTTCAAGTAAATTGAGCTAATCCCAGATCCCATTATCTCACCCCTCCCTTCATTCTCGTGATCCAGTCAGGAAACTGAATGAAATTAGTTGTATTTGAGTACTGAGAAAAGATACAACTAGGCATTCTTCCATAAACAAGCACTATCTTAGGAACAAGGCACTGGAGCATAGCGTCCAACCCTGCCTCAAAATGGTATTTGTTTTCAGTCCCTTCAAGACAGCCGTAGGTGCCTACTGCAAGAATGCTTTCTTGTTCTACTCCAAGGAAAGCTACACGCTCGTAAAAAACCTTTGTTGTATACGTCAATTCATTTCCCCACCTGACCTGCGGAATCACATAGCCGCCGTGCCTCTGCAAAAAACATCCAATTGCTCGTCCGCGGTAAAGATTGGCTATTTGCGCAGCAAGAGGCGCGTTCCGATACATTGAACAGTCAGGAGAAATGACTATGTGCCTTTTTAGTTCCTCCACATAGCGTTCCGGATTTGCAAGAAAATCAGCAAATTCACTATCATTCTCGTAAAAGCCTATTGCTTCACTATCCTCCTTAATTCTATGCCTTTTTGAAAAAGGAGTAATCCCGGTTGGAACAACCAGCTTGCTAGGTCTGCGAATTACTGGTATTTCAAGTATACCATCAAAAATCGCTCCAGCAACAAATTCTGGATTCATGCCATCATCCATGATGGCCTTTTTCCTTATCATAGTAGGTTTCCCTCTGATTCGAACACAAGTTCAATTAAAGCGTTTAAACCGTTGTCATGGGTCAACACAACGCCACTCTACTCAGGCATAAAACAGCCTGGGTAAACTTGCAATCTGAAGGAAAGATGCTACACTAGTAACGCTCTGAAAGTTCTGCGAAGCAACTTTCACTTCAGATAACAAGCCTCTAATGCACGCCAATGCATTGAAGGCTTTTCTAACTGAGCCGCGATGTGAGTACGCCAATACTCGCATCGCGTTTTTTTATGGCCCCATTTTTTCTCTTGGGTTATTTTCCGATTATTCTATCCATCAAAGTTCACGTATACCATCACAAAAATGGCTAACGCCTGTAGTCTCCACATTATCTAACGCCGTATTTCCTTGAAACAACTGAAGCAACCTTCTTTCATTCTGCGTAAGACAAGGACCATTTTCAAATCTATTGTAATAACGAGACATTGCATTACATGCAGCCTCTGCACTTAAATGAAGAATATGTTGTACTTCCGCTGTTGAACCAAGCTTTAACATCATTATAAAAATTGGGGCAGCTAGTAAAGTTGCCGCAAAGTAGTTTGCTTCGGCTTCGGCAAGCTCACTCTCCTCCAAGTGCTTAAGCACAATGTGACCAAGTTCGTGAGATATTGTCCAACGAATACGTTCCTCAAGCATCTCATCATTATACCAGATCACAAAATGTGATGTAGACAATTTATCCTTTTGATATCGATAGGAAAAGCCATCTTTCTGAAGTAAAAGAAGACGAGATCTTTCCGTCGCTCTAACATCAGAAAACTTTCTTACTTTTATTCCAAGCCGCCACGCAATATCTAACGGTGAAATCGGCAAACGACAACTCCCTACTTTCTCTAGTGTCTCGACAACGGAAGAGACAATCTCATCATATCTTCTTTTATATATAATCTTCATATCCTACTACTTCTCCAAATCAATAAGTAAGTGCATTAGTTTGCGCCTATCTTCTGGTGATATCTTGTTCGCGTTTCGCGCCAATAAACGCTGAATTTGCGGAAACTCGAGATCCCGCTCGGCACTTACCCCAAGAAGGTAATCAGTCGTTGTTCCTAAAGCCGTGGCCATGTTGGCTATAACTGTAGCGTGCGGAATCCTTCCCTCATTCAAATAGCGACTCAATGAAGCTTCGGTTATCCCAATTCTTTCAGCCAGCACCTTCTGCGTCATATGAAGTTCAGCCAAAATTGCCGACAATCTTTCTCTAAATTCCTGCATCGTCCGTTCTTCCTTTTATGTTCATCCTACCTGCGACACTGCAAAAAATGCCTGCAAAATTGCAACACAACCATCCGTCACAGAGACATAAGATAACCCAAAATTACCGATAGTGCAATCTTTACACAAGATTTTTTGCCTTTTTTCTCATCTCTGCCACAATACAAGCATCGCCAAGCGTCGCGCGTCTTGCTTTTATCCATGCTTCCCGCGCCGTCGAGAGGCGCATCTGCATTCCCTGTTCACGCGCGCGTGTAGGGGCGCGGGGGGGAGGCGGGAGTTTATAGTACGCCTGTTTCGACGTTATCCGTAGCATTGTCCCTCCGCGCCTTGATTGATTTCACCCCCATGAGACGACTCCCCCACTCCCTGCTGTCACTGGCACTGTGTTTCTGTTTCGCCGGACTTCTGATGTCGGCGGAATCCGTGTCGTTGTATCGTCCGGAGAAGGGCGCGGTGGTCTCGGGGCTGTCGTTTTTGCAGCGCGGGGTGACGCTGCTTCCGACGGCGCAGCTGGAGTGCCTCTGGAACGACAAGCTCTTCATGGCGGATTTGAACGCAGCGCCAGGCAGTTCCCTGCCCCGCGGCGTGGAGTTGGTCTGGAAGTATTCCTCCACGCAGCCGAAGCCCCTCTTCCGGGTGATGGTGCGCCCCGCGGACGGTGATGACGCCTCTTGGAAGTCCTACGAGGTCGCCGGCAAGGGCGGCGAGCGCCAGAATGCGTGGCTGCAGAATCTTCTTCCCGGCGTGAAATATTCCTGGAAGGTCCAGATGCTTGGCGAGGACAATGCGGTCGTCTGCGAGAGTGCCGAGCAGTCCTTCGTTGTGGAGGACCGTCTGCCGCAGGTGCTCTACCGTGCGGGCTGGAGCAACCTCCGGGATGTGGGCGGCATGAAAGCCGTCAATGGCAAGCGCGTGCCCTTCGGAAAGCTCTACCGTTGCTCCGCCTACAAGGCGAATTTGAGCGTGCCGCGGGAGTATTCCGCGGATCCGGTGATTGGCGAAGCGCCCTTCTACCGCACGGAGCTGGATCTCCGCTGGAAAACCGAGAAGCCAGTCCGCGCCACGGATGCCGATCCCGAGCAGACGCAGTATCTCCTCATCCCCTCGCAAATGTATTCCAGCGTCCTCAATGCCACCGGCATGGAGAACTACCGACAGCTCTTCCCCGTCTTCGCCAAAGCCGAAAACTACCCGATTCTCTTCCACTGCGCCGTGGGCGCTGACCGCACCGGCACCCTCGCCGCCATGCTCCAGGCACTGCTGGGATGCTCCCGCGACGACATCCGCCGCGACTACGTCTTCACCTCCTTCTTCACACCGCGGTACTTCTTCGTCCTGGACGACTTCCTGTACCGCCTGGCAGAGGTCTCCCGCGACGAAGACGCGCCCCTCCAGACCCAGGCGGAGAAATTCCTGCTACGCTGTGGAATCCCCAGCACCGATATCCTGGCATACCAGCGGATCATGCTAGGCGAGGACTACCAGCCCTCCGAGACCCTCCAGGACGCCAGACACTCCGAAGAACTCCTCCTCGCCTTCTCCGGAAAGACCGGCGTGGAGTTCCGACAGCCCGATGTCGTTCACCAGGAGATGCTCCAGTGCGGAAAGACCCTCGACTTCGCCACCGCAACAGGCACCTATCTGGCACCCGATTTCGAGGGCGTCAACGAAAAAGGCGAGATGCTCTTCCGCTTCCGCAACACCGCCCAGAAGCTCTGCGCCGGATCCTTCCACGGCGAGGCGCTCTCTTCCCCCGCATACCTCCTCCTGGAGGCCAGAAAACACCAGGCGCTCCTCGCGCCCTCCGGAAAGAATGCCTGGACTCCCGCGGAACTGGGCACCATCATCACCCTGCCCCCCGATACCGATACGTTCCTCCTGCTGGTCCCCGCACAATCCGCCGATGACACCATCCCGCAGGAATACACACCCGTCCCCTGGGAGCCCCAGACCACCGAACGCCTGACCGCGCCCTCCGATTTCCCCGCCCCCGCCATTGACGGCGATCTCCAGGACGAAGTTTGGGCCAGCCAGCAGCCGATCTTCCTCAAGACGCCGGCAGGCCACGAGGATCCCGCACACCTGGTCGCCGCGAAGCTGGCCACCGATCCCGCCCACGAGACGCTCTATCTCGCCGTGGAGCTCACCGACACCACGCCCTCCGCGCAGGAACGCCCCCGCGACGGCGCCGTCTGGGAGGACGACGAGGTGGAGCTCTTCCTCTCCGGCACCGGCATCCCCGAATACTACCAGATCGCCATCAACCGGAAGGGCAGCTATCTGGACGGCAAGGTCCGCGACGCCACCTGGCAGCTTCCCATCGGCCTGGAAGTAAAGACCCGCGAGACCGCCACCGGATGGACCCTGGAGGCCGCCATCCCCCTCCGGAACTTCTCTCTGGACGCGCCCCTGGAGCTCAATATCTGCGCCACGGACTTCCCCGCGAACACCCAGCGGAATCTGAGCGCCACCTACGGCTCCTTCCACTGCCGCGAGGCACTCCTGGCCGTCCTCCTAAAGTAGACTCAACCCGCGCACCACGATCCCCGAATGTCCCTCCTCAAAGACAATACCGCATCCTTCAACCAGGGCGAGCGAAAGGAGATCCCCGCCGGCCTCTGGAGCAAGTGCCCCGCCTGCGGTGAGGTGATTTACAACCGCGCCATGGTGGCGAATCTCAATGTGTGCCCATCCTGCGGACACTATGCGCCACTCACCGCCTGGGAACGCATCGCCATGCTCACCGACGCCAACGCGAAGGGCTTCGTGGAGACCGACGCAAAGCTCTCTTCCCTGGATCCCCTGGACTTCGCGGGCGATTCCTCCTACGTGGCGAAGCTCATTTCCACCCAGCAGAAGACCGGTCTCACCGAGGCTGTCATCACCGGAAAGGCGCGCCTCAATGGACGGCGCTTCGGACTGGCTGTCATGGACTTCCGGTTCATGGGCGCCAGCATGGGCTCCGTGGTCGGCGAAAAGATCACCCGCATCACCGAGTGGTCCACCAAGCGCGGACTCCCCATGGTCATCGTCACCGCCTCCGGCGGCGCACGCATGCAGGAGGGCGCGCTCTCCCTCATGCAAATGGCGAAGACCGCCGGCGCCATCGAACGGCACGACGAAGAGGGACTCCCACTCTTCATCATCCTCACGAACCCCACTACCGGCGGCGTCACCGCATCCTTCGCCTCTCTGGGAGACGTGATCCTCTCCGAACCACAGGCACTGGTCGGCTTCGCAGGGCCCCGCGTCGTGGAACAAACCACCCGACAAAAACTCCCCGAGGACTTCCAAAAGGCCGAATACCTCCTCCAACACGGATTCATCGACGCCATCGTGGAACGCAAAAACCTCCGCGATTCCCTCGACCGACTCCTGGAGACCTTCCAGAAGTAGCAAACGCAACGCCGCGTGCGGCGCTACATAAGTACTTAGCAATCAGCGGTTAGTGATTGGTTTGCGAGACGCCGCAGGCGCCATTCCGCCCCCCTTTGCTAGGTAGAAAGGCGCAGGGAGTAGGGAGTAGGTTTATAAGGTGCCTGCGGCGCCCTTCCGCCGCTTTGATGCGGCGGTATCGTGTAGCTTTTTTAGGGAAGGGACAGTTTCTGATCGGCCAGACCCCAACCAAAGGACGGAGGGGCTTGCGCCCCCCCGTGCCCCCGCCTAATTTCTTCCGCCTTCCGGCGGTACCATTTTTGCCTTTCCCATTTTTTGCGCGCCACTTAGGCGCGCTTGGTGCAGCGCGCCGCAGGCGGTCCTCACTTCCTCCTTCCTCCTTTCTCCTTCCTCCTTCCTCCTTTTTGCATTCCTTTAATGCCTTTCACCCCCCACATCACCGCCTTCCCCCGCGCCATTCCCACCCTGAAAGATGTGGATTGGCGCAATGGCGTGCTATTGCGTTCCACCAACTGGCTGGGGGATCTCCTCATGACCCTCCCGGCCTCCTGGCAGCTCAAGACCCTCCTTCCAAAAGGGACGCCACTCTGCGTGGCGGCGCCACAGGGACTGGCGCCCCTCTGGAAGGCCGCGCCCTGGGTCGACGACGTCATTCCCTTCCCCGGCAAGCGCATGGACTCCCAGACCCGCAATGCCATCCGCGCCAGGGACTTCGGATTGGGCGTGGTCTTCCCGAACTCCTTCGGGAGCGCCTGGGATCTCTGGCGCTGCGGACTCCCGCGGATTTTGGGACGCGGCGGCAATCTGCGCTCCTGGATGCTCACCGACGCCCTCCCTCGCTGGCATGCCCACGAAGGCGAGGGACAATTCCACCAGCTCTCCTGGTATCTGGAGTTGGTCTCCGCACTGGGGCCCGTAAAGCTCTCTGCAGAATGCC
>CAZMWS010000052.1:0-10863 GCA_964570085.1 uncultured Lentisphaeraceae bacterium
AGCACCTGTCCAAGTCCACTTACAAGAAGCTGATGGCAACTCTGAACGGGATGCAGCCTTTGGATCCCGCCATTGCTGACGAGGTAGCCAGTGCCATGAAGGAGTGGGCGGTTTCTCGTGGAGCCACTCACTACACGCACTGGTTCCAGCCGTTGACGGGTGGAACGGCGGAGAAGCACGACTCCTTCCTGGAGGTCTCCAACGGCAAGGCGCTCTTTGAGTTTTCGGGCAAGACCCTGACGGTTGGCGAGCCCGATGCCTCCAGCTTCCCCTCTGGCGGTCTGCGCAGCACCTTCGAGGCCCGCGGATACACCGCCTGGGATCCCACCAGCCCCGCCTTCATCAAGCGCCACGCCAATGGCGCCACCCTGTGCATTCCCACGGTCTTCTGCTCCTACACCGGCGAGGTCCTGGACAAGAAGACCCCGCTGCTGCGTTCCACCCAGGCCCTGAAGAAGGCCGTGGTCCGGTTGATGAAGTGCTTCCAGCTGCCCGAGAAGCCGGTGACGGTGACCCTGGGCGCCGAGCAGGAGTACTTCCTGGTGGACAAGAAGTTCTATCTGCAGCGCACCGACTTGCTGCAGACTGGCCGCACCCTCTATGGTGCGCCGCCCGCCAAGCATCAGCAGCTGGAAGACCACTACTTCGGCAGCATCCCCTACCGCATCCTGGCCTTCATGACCGATGTGGAGAAGGAGCTCTGGCGCCTGGGCATCCCCGCCAAGACCCGCCACAACGAGGTGGCGCCCGCGCAGTTCGAGCTGGCGCCCATCTTCGAGGAGCTGAACCTGGCGGTTGACCACAACATGCTGATCATGGAGGTCCTGCGCCAGAACGCCGACCGCCATGGACTGGTCTGCCTGCTCCACGAGAAGCCCTTCGACGGCATCAACGGCAGCGGCAAGCACAACAACTGGTCCATCTGCTACGGCAGCCGGAACCTGCTGGATCCCGGCAGCAACCCCACCGAGAACGCGGTCTTCCTGACCGTGCTGGTCTCCGTGATCCACGCTTTGGACAGCCACAGCGATCTGCTGCGCAGCGCCACTGCCAGCCTGGGCAACGACCACCGTCTGGGCGCCAACGAGGCGCCGCCCGCCATCATCTCCATCTTCCTGGGCGAGCAGCTCCAGAAGGTCATTGACCAGTTGATGAACGGCACCAAAGCCAGCAAGGAGAAGGACGCGTACCTCCGCATCGGAGTCGATGCCCTGCCTACCCTGCGCCGCGACGCCACCGACCGCAACCGCACCAGCCCCTTCGCCTTCACCGGCAACAAGTTCGAATTCCGTGCACCGGGTTCCTCACAGTCCTGCGCTGAGGTCAACACCATCCTCAACACCATCGTTGCCGAGGCCATGGACCTCCTCAGCGAGCAGCTGGAGAAGCTCTCTGCCGACAAGTTCAACGAGGGGCTCCAGGCGCTGCTCAAGAAGGAGATCGCCGCCCACAGTCGCATCATCTTCAACGGCGATGGCTACAACAAGGAGTGGCTCGAGGAGGCAAAGCGCCGCGGCCTGCCCAATCTGCCGACCTCCCTGGAGGCCATCACGCCCCTCAAGGACAAGAAGAACCAGGCCCTCATGGAGAAGTACCACGTGCTCTCCAAGGTCGAGATGGATTCCCGGTATCTGGTCTTCAAGGAAGACTACGAGCGCCGTCTGGACATCGAGGGCAAGGTCGCCCTGGAGATCGCCAAGAGCATGATCCGCCCCGTGGCGGTGAAGGAGCTCGTCTCCCTGGGCGATGGCTCTTCCAGCAAGTCCGTGAAGGCGCTCCGCAGCGAATTGGCCGCCGATGTGGACTCTCTCAGTGCGCATATCGCTGCCCTGGAGAAGGCACTGGCCTCCGGCAAGGAGATCATCCCCGCCATGGCCGAGCTGCGCAAGGACGTGGACACCCTGGAAGCCATTGTGGACGACAAGGAGTGGCCCATGCCCAAGTATCGCGAAATGCTCTTCATCAGCTAGCACCCCCGGCGGGGGAGCGCGCCCCACTCGGGACGCCCTCCTCCGCCACCCCATAAAAGGGGAACCATCCTTCTCACGCCTCCCCGAGAGGCGTCCCCGGACTTCCGGGGAAGGTGGTTCCCCCTTTTTTTGCCTCAAAATCGCCCTGCCCCGCGCCCCCCTTTCTCTCCTTTCCGTTAATAACCGATTCACGGAGGTAGAATTCCTTGTCAGACAGCATCCAGCATGAATGCGGAGTGACTCTTCTCAGGCTCCGAAAGCCCCTGGCGCACTACGCGGAGAAGTACGGCACCGCCGCCTACGGATACGAAAAGCTCTCCCTGCTCTTGGAGAAGCAGCACAACCGTGGACAGGATGGCGCCGGCATCGCCTGCGTGGGACTGGAGGTGCCCCCAGGACACCCCTTCTATCATCTGGAAAAAAGCTGTTCTTCCATGCCACTGGCGGATCTGCTGGAACGCATTTCCGCAAAGCTGAACCAGGCGGGCCCGGAACCCGCGCCCGATCAGATCCAGACCCTCCAGCGCCCCTTCTGCGGTGAGGTCTATCTGGGACACGTGAGATACGGCACCTTCGGCACCCGGACTCTTGCCGCCTGCCATCCCGTGGTTCGCGAGGAATTCCGGCGTGACAAGACGATGCTCCTGGCCGGCAATTTCAATCTGACCAACACCAAGAGCGTCTTTGCGGAGCTCACGCAGGCGGGATACCATCCCCGCGGTCAGCAGGACTGCGAGGTCCTTCTGATCTCCCTCTCCCAGGCCATGGACGCCCATCCCGGCGATCTAGAATCCGCCGTCCGGGAGGCCTCCCGGAAATGGGATGGCGGATATGCCATCTGCGGGGTCATGGGAAATGGCGACTCCTTCGCCTTCCGGGATCCCCGGGGCATCCGCCCGGCATTCTATCATGTGGATCCCGAGGTGGTGGTGGTAGCCTCCGAACGCGTCGCCATCCAGACCGCCTTCAATCTCCCCATCCAGGATGTCCAGGAACTCCCGCCAGGATACCTCCTCACAGTCTCCGCTGCCGGCTGCGTCTCCCTGAAGCCCTGCATGGAACCCCAGCAACTTCGAAAGTGCGTCTTCGAACGAATCTATTTCTCCCGGGGGAACGACGCCGATATTCAGCAGGAACGCCGCGCCTTGGGGGGCGCCGTGGTACCACAGGTCCTGGATGCCGTGGACCACGATTTCGACCACACAGTATTCTCCTATATCCCCAACACCGCCCAAATCAGCTTCCACGGAATGCTCTCCGCCCTGGACGACTACCGCGACGGTCATAAGCTCCGCTTCGGAATGGTCGCCGTCAAGGACGCAAAATTCCGGACTTTCATCAGCGACGCCAGCAAGCGCGCCGATCTCTTCCCACACGTCTACGATGTCTCCTACGGACTGGTCCACCCCGACGAAGACAACCTGGTGGTCATCGATGACTCCATCGTCCGCGGAAACACCATGCGCAAGGCGATCCTGCCCATTCTGGACCGTCTCTGTCCCAAGCGCATCGTCGTGGTCTCCTCCGCCCCGCAAATCCGCTACCCCGATTGCTACGGCATCGACATGGCATCCTTCGGAGAACTGGTCGCCTTCCAGGCCTGCATGGACCTGATCCATCGCACCGGACGGCAGGAGCTCTTCCAGGAGGCCGTCCGCCTGGCAAAAGAGGACCTCTACCGACCCGATTTCCGCATGAAGAACCGCGCGCTCATGCTCTACGAGCCCTTCTCCGACCAGGAAATCACCGACGCCATCTGCCGGCGCCTCAAGCCCGACAACCTGAAGGCGGAGCTGAAGGTGGTCTTCCTCTCCTGTCAGGATCTTCGGCGCTGCATCCCAAACCACACCGGAGACTGGTACTTCACCGGAGACTACCCTACCCCCGGCGGAAACCGCGTGGTCAACCAGGCACTCGTCAATTACGCCGAAACCCTCTCGGGCAGAGCGTATTAGTAGAGAGCAACAAAAAAACGAATGGACGGGGACTGCCGCCCCCGCTCCCCCGCCTCTTTCCCTCTCCATCCTTCCATAAAGGTTTAAATATGAAGTCTTTTCTTGCACTAGCCGACGGCACCATCTTTCCGGGTGTCTCCTGCGGCGCTCCAGTGGATTTGCCTGGCGAAGCCGTCTTCAATACGGGCATGACCGGATACCAGGAGATCCTCTCCGATCCCTCCTACTATGGTCAAATCGTGGCGTTGTCCACGGCGGAGGTAGGCAACTACGGTTGCAACGAAGAGGACATGGAGTCCCGGGATCTCTTCCTGAGCGGCTTGATTGTGCAGAATATGAATCCGCCCTCCTCCTGGAGGAGCCAGGAGAGCCTCTCCGATTGCCTGAAGCGCCACGGGAAGCCGGCGCTCTCCGGCGTGGATCCCCGCCGGCTGGTGCTCCATCTCCGAGATCACGGCACCCAGCGCGCCTGGCTCCACGTCGACGGCACCGATTTGTCTCCCGAAGAAGCGGTCGCAAAGGCGAAGGAGTGGCATGGACTGGATGGCATTGACTGCGCCACGAAGGTGGCCGCCAAGGCGTCCTACGACTGGAACCAGGAGGGCGACAAGACGGTGGTGGTCATTGACTGCGGCGTGAAATGGAATATCCTGCGCTGCCTGGCGAAGCAGGGCTTCAAGGTCCGGGTGCTCCCCGCGGGCTGCTCCGCCGACAATGTCTTGGCGCTCTCTCCCGACGGCGTGCTGCTCTCCAATGGCCCCGGCGATCCCGATGGCGTCCAGGGAGTCATCCCCTGCGTGAAACAGCTTTTGGGACGCATCCCCATCATGGGCATCTGCCTGGGGCACCAGATCCTGGGATTGGCATGCGGCGGACGCACCGGACGACTCCCCTTCGGACATCACGGCTGCAACCACCCCGTCCAGGAGGTCGCCACAGGACAGGTGGCAATCACCTCCCAGAACCACAATTTCGCACTGCTCCCCGATGCCCTCCCCGATTGTCTGGAGGTCACCCACTGGAATCTGAACGACCACACCATCGAAGGCGTCCGGCACAAGACCCTCCCCGCGTTCTCCGTCCAGTATCACCCCGAGGCGGCGCCCGGTCCCTGGGATGCGGAATACCTCTTCCGGCAATTCCGCCAGAGCATGGAACAGTAGATCACTAACTCGCGTCGCGCAAGGAGGATAGATAGTTATGACGAAATTCATTTTCGTGACGGGAGGGGTGGTCTCTGGCCTAGGCAAGGGCATCACCGCCGCCAGCCTGGCGTATCTTCTCAAGTGCCACGGCTATCATGTGGCCATGCAGAAGTTCGATCCCTATCTCAACGTGGATCCCGGCACCATGTCGCCCTATCAGCATGGCGAGGTCTATGTGACCGACGACGGCACCGAGGCCGACCTGGATCTGGGACACTACGAGCGCTTCGCCGGAGTGGTCTGCGATCGACACAGCAACTACACCAGCGGAAAGATCTACAGCCGCGTCATCGCCCGCGAGCGAGAGGGAAAATATCTGGGTGCAACCGTCCAGATGATCCCCCATATCACCAACGAAATCAAGGACGCCATCCGCTCCGCAGCAAAGCCCGGCGTCGATATCGTGCTCACCGAAATCGGCGGCACCGCCGGCGATATCGAGTCCTTGCCCTTCCTGGAGGCCGTCCGACAATTCCAAAATGAATCCGGCAGAGAGAATGCCATCGTCATCCACCTGACACTGGTGCCCTTCATCCACGCCGCCGGCGAGCTCAAGACCAAGCCCAGCCAACAGTCCGTCAGCATCCTCCACAATATCGGACTCTTCCCCGATGTGCTGGTCTGCCGAACCGAGGTCGCCATGGCCGAGGAACACCGCAAGAAGATCGCCCTCTTCTGCAATGTCCCCCAGGACTACGTCATCGAGGAGAAGGATGTTGCGCACTCCATCTACGAGGTGCCTCAGGAGCTTGCCGACCGCAAGCTGGACGAGAAGGTCCTGCGACTCCTCCAGCTGCCCATCACCGAAAAGAAGATGGATGACTGGAATGGCCTGCTGGACCGCGTCCTCCATCCCGAGACCACCTGCCGCATCGCCCTGGCCGGCAAATACGCCGGTCTCAAGGACGCCTACAAGAGCATCTTCGAATCCCTCTCCCACTCCGGGATCGCCCTGCGTGCGAAGGTGGATTGCGAGATGATCGAATCCGAGGAGCTGGAGGCGCATCCGGAGCTCCTGGATGCCTACGACGGCGTCATCGTCCCCGGCGGCTTTGGCGCCCGTGGCGTGGAAGGAAAGATCGCCGCTTTGGCGCACGCCCGAAAGAATGGCATCCCCTGCCTGGGAATCTGCTTGGGCATGCAGTGCATGGTCATTGAATACGCCCGCAATGCGGCGGGGATGCCCGGCGCCAACTCCACGGAGTTCGATGCGGACACACGCTTCCCGGTCATCGATCTCATGGAGAGCCAGAAAGGCATTCGCCAGAAAGGCGGCACCATGCGACTGGGCGCCTATCCCTGCCATCTGGCAGAGGGCACCCACGCCGCCGAGCTCTACGGACAGAGCGATATCAGCGAACGGCACCGCCACCGCTACGAATTCAACAACCGCTTCCGCGATACCCTCGCCGCCGCCGGACTCACTCTCTCCGGCACCAGCCCCGATGGCTCCCTGGTGGAGATGGTTGAGCTCAAGGACCACCCCTTCTACGTGGGATGCCAATTTCACCCGGAATTCCGCTCCCGACCCTTCGCCGCACATCCCCTCTTCACCGGACTCGTCCGCGCCGCACTCCAGCATAAGGAGGACAAACAGAATGCCTAAGCGCACAGATATCCATAAAATCATGCTCCTGGGCGCAGGCCCCGTGGTCATCGGACAGGGCTGCGAATTCGACTACTCCGGCGTGCAGGCCTGCAAGGTCCTGAAGCAGGAGGGCTACGAGCTAGTGCTGCTCAACAGCAACCCTGCCACCGTCATGACCGATCCGGAATTCGCGGACCGCACCTACCTGGAGCCCCTCACGCCCGAATACCTCAAGGAGATCATCCGACGGGAACGCCCCGATGCCCTGCTTCCGACGCTGGGCGGACAGACCGCGCTGAATCTGGCCATGGAGGCCTGGCGCAGCGGCGTCCTCCAGCACTACCACGTGGAGCTCATTGGCGCCGATGCCGCCGCCATCACCCGCGCCGAAGACCGGAATGCCTTCAAGGCCGCCATGGAGCAAATCGGCATCCGCAGCGCGAATTCCAGCTCCGCGCATAGCCTGGAGGAGGCGTTCCTCATTGCCAAGATGATCGGGAAGTGGCCCCTGGTCATCCGACCCGGATTCACTCTGGGCGGCACCGGCGGCGGCATCGCACACGATCCCGAGGAATTCAAGACCATCGTGGAACGCGGACTGGATGCCAGCCTGAACCACGAGGTCCTCATCGAGGAGTCCCTGTTGGGCTGGAAGGAATACGAGATGGAGGTCATGTGCGACCGCAAGGGTACCTCCGTCATCGTCTGCTCCATCGAGAACCTGGATCCCATGGGCGTCCATACCGGCGATTCCATCACCGTGGCGCCCGCCATGACCCTCACCGACCGGGAATACCAGGCCATGCGCGATGACTCCCTGAAGGTCCTCAAGGCGATCGGCATCCAGACCGGTGGCTCCAATGTCCAGTGGGCCGTGAATCCCACCACCGGCGAACGCCTCATCATCGAGATGAATCCCCGCGTCTCCCGCTCCTCCGCACTGGCATCCAAGGCCACTGGTTTCCCCATCGCGAAGATCGCCGCGCTCCTGGCAGTGGGATACACCCTCGACGAGCTGCGAAACGACATCACCCAGACGACCCCCGCATGCTTCGAGCCCGCACTGGACTATGTGGTGGTCAAGGCGCCACGCTTCACTTTCGAAAAGTTCCCCGCCGCGAACTCCACGCTGGGCACCCAGATGAAGGCGGTGGGCGAATCCATGGCCATCGGACGCAATTTCAGCCAGGCATTCCAGAAGGCGCTGCGCTCCCTGGAGACCGGTCACTGGGGCTTCGGACTGGAGCCCAAGGCGAAGCCCTTCCTGGAGATGTCCGACGACTTCCTCTCCGCCGAACTGGCGCGCCCCAATGCCGACCGGATGTATATGCTCTACGCCGCACTGAAGCGTAGCTGGACTGTGGAGCGCATCCACGAGCTCACCGCCATCGATCGATTCTATCTGCGAAAGATGGAGGAGCTGGTCCAATTCGAGGCCACCATCACGGATACCCCGGAGTGCATCCGGAAGGCGAAGGAGCTTGGCTACTCCGATCGGCAGCTGGCATTCGCCCTCGGCACCACCGAGCTGGAAGTCCGGAAGCGCCGCAAGCAGCTGGGAATCCTCCCCACCTACGGCACCGTGGATACCTGCGCCGGAGAGTTCAAGGCCTCCACACCTTACTACTACTCTACCTACACCGAGGCCGATGAGCCCGTCCGCCCCACTGCCGCAAAGGGAAAGATCATGATCCTGGGCGGCGGACCCAACCGCATCGGACAGGGCATCGAATTCGACTGCTGCTGCGTCCACGCGGTCTTCGCCCTCCGCGATGCCGGCTACGAGACCATCATGGTCAACTCCAATCCCGAGACGGTCTCCACCGACTACGATACCGCAAACCGACTCTACTTCGAGCCCCTCACCTTCGAGGATGTCCTCAATGTCTATGAGCGGGAACAGTGCGACGGCATCATCGTCCAGCTGGGCGGACAGACCCCGCTGAATCTGGCCACCGCCCTCAAGGAGGCCGGAGTCAATATCCTGGGAACGCCCCCCGAGGACATCGATGCCGCCGACGACCGCGGAATCTTCAAGACCATCGTCGCACAAACCGGCGTCCGGCAGCCCCCCAGCGGAATGGCGAAGGACGCCGACCAGGCCTGCGAGATCGCCAAGAAGATCGGCTATCCCGTGCTGGTCCGGCCCTCCTTCGTGCTGGGCGGACGCGCCATGGCGATCGTCTCCCAGGAAGAGGAGCTGCGTACCTACATGAAGGAGGCCGTGGTGGTCTCCGAAGGACACCCGATCCTGGTGGACAAATTCCTGGATGACGCACAGGAGCTGGATGTGGATTGCCTCTCCGACGGCAAGACCACCGTGGTGGGCGCCATCATGGAACACGTGGAACAGGCCGGCATCCACTCCGGCGACTCCGCATGCTCCATCCCGCCCCGCGATCTCTCCCAGGCGGTCCTGGAGGAGATCCGCAGCGAGGCGCACAAGATGGCGAAGGCGCTACATGTCGTGGGACTGATGAACATCCAGTTCGCCGTCCAGAAGGAGCAGGTCTACATCATCGAGGTCAATCCCCGCGCCTCCCGCACCGTCCCCTTCGCCTCAAAGGCCACTGGCATCCCCCTGGCAAAATACGCGGCCCGTTGCATGGCAGGCGAATCCCTGGAGTCCCTGGGATTCACGAAAGAGCCGAAGATCCCCTATACCGCCTTCAAGGAGGCCGTCTTCCCATTCTCGAAATTCCCCGGAGTGGACGTGACGCTCTCCCCCGAAATGAAGTCCACCGGCGAGGTCATGGGCATCGATCTCTCCCCCGCCACCGCATACCTGAAGTCCCAGGAGGCCGCCGGAAACCGCATCCCACAGGACGGCGGGGTCTTCCTCTCCATCCGCGATGCCGATAAGGCCGCCGCACTCCCCTGGCTCCAAATCCTGGCAAAACACGACTTCCAATTCTACGCCACCGCGGGCACCGGTACCCTCCTCTACGAAAAGGGAATCCCCTGCCAGGCAGTCTTCCGGCTCTCCCAGGGACGTCCCAACCTCAAGGACCTCATCCTGGAACAGAAAATCCGCTGGATCGTCAATATCCCCGACCATAACGACGACGGCGCAAAGATGCGCTCCTACGCCATACAGTTCGGGCTGCCCATCACTACTACCACCGCCTCACTCCAAATGGCCGCAGAGGGCGTCCAGGCCGCCGCAGTCGATAAAGGCCGCGTCGATGTCTGCTCCCTGCAGGAATACCACAAGAAGATCTAGCCGCGCACGGCGCGGCGAGATCTTCTTGTAGGGAGAAGGGAGTAGGTAGTAGGGAGTAGGTTAACAAGGTGCCGCAGGCGCTCTGCCGTCGCTGGCGCGGTGTTTTTTGCGGGCGCTGAGTGCGCCCTTAACTTGTGGGTAGAATGGAGTAGGGAGTAGGGAGTAGGTTAACAAGGTGCCGCAGGCGCTCTGCCATAGTTGGTCCGGTGATACTGGCACCCGCGGCATGACCGAAAGCTCTCCCTATTATCTATAAACATTAATATCCGTAGTCTTTCTTGGGAAGACGCTCCTTCAACGTGCTGGTAATACTTGAAAGCATTCGACCAATTTCATCGCAGTCTGCACGTATGGAATCGTATTCTTCCTGTGTTATATACCCATTGTTTACGAGCTTTTCAAGCCAGTACTGGCATTCCGTGCATTCACTATAGGCAATGTTGTTTTTCGAGTAGAAGTCTTTTTTGCTGATGGCACATTTTGCTTCAGCAAGATTTGCTCCGATACTTGTTCCACAGCGTAATAATTGGGTAGAAATAACAAATTCCCTCTGTTGAACAGAAAGCTTCTGATAAAGCCGTATGACTCTATCTGCAAAGATCTTACTCTTTTGAAAAACAAGACTATCGTTCATAGTTTCCTTTTTTAAAATGGAGTTCTCTTCGGCAACAAAAGACAGTCAAAAAAAAAGACAGGTTGCCTCATTCGTAAGAATAGCTTCACATCTTATTCACATAGTCAGTTTCCGGGAATATTCCTATAATTCCCATGAACGCCCGGAAATCATTTTCACCTCCTCCCTACTACCTCCTCCCTGCGGGCGCAAATTCGCGCCCGCTCAATGCGCGCCCACTGCATAGTGTCCGAACCTCCTCCCTACTACCTCCTCCCTGCGGGCGCAAATTCGCGCCCGCTCAATGCG
>CAZMWS010000053.1:0-388 GCA_964570085.1 uncultured Lentisphaeraceae bacterium
CATTCTGGTCACCGGCGGCGCCGGATTCATCGGATCCCATCTCTGCAGGGCACTCTTGGACGCCGGCAACGAGGTGGCGGTCCTGGACGACCTCTCCACCGGCTCCCGCGAAAATCTCTCCGGACTCTTGGAACGACCCGATTTCGCGCTGCATGTCGGCAGTGTCAATGACGCCGCGAAGGTGGATGCGCTGGTGGAGAAGGCAGATTTCGTGTATCACTTGGCCAGTGCCGTAGGCGTGCGGCTGATCATTGACCAGCCCGTGCGGACCATCGAGAGCATCGTGGGCGGCACCACGGTAGTCCTGGAGGCCTGCAACCGCCACTGGAAGCCCTTCCTGCTCACCAGTACCTCCGAGGTCTACGGAAAGGGCTCCCGGGTGCCCTTC
>CAZMWS010000053.1:398-10656 GCA_964570085.1 uncultured Lentisphaeraceae bacterium
CCACACGCCGCTGGAGCTACGCCTGCGCAAAGGCGGTGGACGAATTTCTGGCGCTGGCCTACTGGGTGGAGCGGAAGCTCCCCGTCACCGTGGTCCGCCTCTTCAACACTGTGGGTCCCCGCCAGACCGGCCAATATGGCATGGTGATCCCCAATCTTGTGACCCAGGCCCTGAAGGGCGAGCCCATCACCGTCTTCGGAGACGGCACCCAGACCCGCTGCTTCACCCACGTCCAGGATATCGTGGGCGCGCTTCTCACCATTCCGGAGCGCCCACAGGCGCTGGGACAGGTCATCAACCTGGGCAACAACCAGGAGATCTCCATCCTGCAGCTGGCACAGGAGATCCAGCGGCTTACCGGCACCGCCTCGCCCATCAAGATCATCCCCTACGACCAGGCGTACGGCCCCGGCTTCGAAGATATGCACCGCCGGGTCCCCTGCATTGACAAGGCGAAGAGGCTCCTGGATTACCAGCCCCGGCTGGGACTGGAGGACATCCTCCGGGACGTGATTGAAGACAAGCGCCACGCCCTGGGCCTCGCCTAAATGTTCCGACTCTATCGACAGCAGATCCTCCCCGGCGCGACTCTGGAATGCGCGGCCCCGGAGGAATGGGGGCTCCGCACCGGCGATCTGGTGGTCTGCCAGTGGGAGAAGACCCTGGAGGCCGGCCGCATTCAGGGGGAATGCGACGAAGAGCCCGCCGAGACCCTGGATGCCTGGGAGGAGCGCCGGCGACTCCAGAGCATCCGGCGCCTGGAGGGCACGAAACTCCCCGTGGCGCTGCGCCGCGCCAGCCAGGAGGACCTCCGGACTATCCGCGACAACGAACGCATCGCCACCGGTCTCCTCCCAAAGATCCAGGAGCGCGTCCGCGCAAACCACCTGGACAATATGCACCTGACCGCCCTGCATCTCACCTTGGACGCAAAGGTCCTCCTCTGCCTCTATGTCGCCGAGGGCCGCGTGGACTTCCGGGCACTGCTGAAAGACCTGAACGCCATGCTTCCCTACCGGCTCGAGATGCGCCAGATCTCCCACCCCCAGGAGGCATCCATCCTGGGAGGCATCGGCGTCTGCGGGCGCACCCTCTGCTGCCATAGCTTCCTCTCCCTGAAGGTCGCCTCCGCACGCCCCACACAGCAACTGCCCGCCTCCAAAATCGGCCTCTGCGGAGACCCGCGCTGCTGCCTGCGCTTCGAAATCCCCGACAGCCCCCGACGCCCCCCACACCAGCCATGACACTGCCCCAGGACGACAACCGGACCGCCCCACTGCTGCCCGCACGAATCCTCTGGGCGCTCTTCTTCTTCGTGGTGCCCTTCCGCTGGAACTACGCCGTGGGATCCTCGGAGATCGCCCTCTTCCCCACGGACATCTGGGAGCTGCTCCTCCTCACGGTTCAGCCACACTTCCTGCTGGCCGCCCTCGCAGCCGCACTGCTCCTGGCGGAGCTCTACCAGAGCCACAGACTCTCCCTGCGCCCAAACGCCGCACTGGCGCTGCCCCTTTTGGCAACCGCCACCGTCCTCTGCGGACTCGCCGGACTGGTCCATACCACCGAACACGCCTTCGCCAATGCCTGGATGCACCACTTCCTCACCGTGGCGGCGGTCTGCTGGGCGCTCTGGCTGGCAACCCAGCGGGATCCCGGAGTGATTCCCTGGATCTGCCATGCATTGGCCGCCGGCGCACTCATCGCCGCCCTCCAAGGGTGGTTCCAGCACTTCGGCGGACTGGAAGAGGAATACCAGGCGCAGCTGGAATACGCCAAACAGACGGGCCAGGCGCTCAGCCAGCTCATGGACGCAAAGATGCGCCAGACGCGCTCCCTGGGCTCCTTCGGCGATCCCAATGCCTACGGCGCACAGCTCCTGCTCTCCCTGCCCTTCCTCCTCTGGGAGGCGCGGCAGCTGGCGCAAAAGTGCTCCTCTTCCAAAGCCGCCACCGCACTGCTCCTGGGAGCCGCCGCCATCCTGGGCGCAGGCGCACTGGTCTTCAGCGGCAGCCGCGGCGCCATGCTGGGCGCCTTCGCCGGACTCCTCCTGGTCGCACTCTGCCACCTCGGACGACGACTGGGTCGCGCGGGACGCATCCTTCTGGCATGCTTCCTCCTGCTGGGCGCGCTAGGCGCCGTCGCCATGCTTAACCGGCTCTCCCAGCGGAAGCTGGAGACCGTCACGGTCCGTCTGGAATACTACCAGACCGCCTGGAAGATCTACAAGCAGTTTCCGATTTTGGGCGCGGGACTCGGCGAATTCTATCCCTGGCACTTCCGGCTGAAGACCTGGGAAGGCGATGAAGCCCGGGATCCCCATTCCCTCTTCTTCGCGCAGCTCTCCCAGTGCGGCATCCCCGGAGCCCTGGAGGCACTGGCGCGACTGCTGGCGCCCCTGGCCGCCGCGGCCTATCTGCTCAAACGCCGAAAGACACCCCTCTCACCCCTGCAACTGGCCGTCCTGGGAGCCTGGACTGCCTGGACCGCACACGCACTGGTCCAATTCAACGACACCGTCCTCTCCACCGCCACCCTCGCCGGCTCCCTGGGACTCCTCCTGCAGGCCCCCAACGAGACACAAAAAGAAGCGACCGCCTCTTCCCGCCTCCGCTGGTGGCTCTCCCGGGCGCCGATGCTCCTGCTGGCATTGCTCTGTCTCTCGGAGCTCTGCGAGGCCCCTGGAAAGCGGAGCTTCCAACTGGCGCAGAACGCCCTCCAGGACCAATACGCCTCCTACTCCCGCAAAAAGGAACTCCTCCTGGACGCCCTCCAGAAGAATCCCTCCGCGCCCATTCCTCCACGGATGCTGGCGGATCTCGCCTTGGCCCAAGAGGACTACCCCACCGCACGGGAGGCCCTGAAAGAGCTGCGCCTCCGCGCGCCGCACCGTTCCACCACCATGCTTCGGGAGTGGCGCCTGGCGGTCCTCACGGGCGATGCGTTGGGTGCCCAGAAGGCATTGGACGACTTGCGCCTCTGGCATCCCACCAATCTCTCCTGGTGGCTCCTCCGCGGCCTTGAGGAACGCCATCCCTCGCTGCCCGCGCGAGACCGCGCGCGCATGGCCTTCCTGCCCATGGAGCTCCGGGAGCGCCTCCCACAGGAACTCCGCGTACAGATCCTCTCCCTCCCCCAACAGGACGCCTGGCGACTGCGGCCACTGCTGGCACCCCTCGCCACCGACGGCGTCCCTGAAGACCTCTCCCACAGAACCCTCCGTTTCCTCCTCCCGGAGAACACACTATGAACAACGGCTTCGCAATCGTCCTCTCCGGTCCCAGCGGCACCGGAAAATCCACCCTCGTGCAGATGGTCCGACAGGACTTCCCGCAGCTCCTCTTCTCCATCTCCTGCACTACCCGACAGCCCCGCCCCATGGAGAAAGACGGCGTGGACTACCATTTCCTCTCCCAGGAGCTCTTCCACCGCGGCATCGAACGCGGCGATTTCCTGGAATACGCCAATGTCCACGGGAACTTCTACGGCACTCCCAAGGCGCCCATGCTCCGCGCGTTGGAAGAGGACAAGATCATGCTTCTGGACATCGATGTGCAGGGCGCCCGGCAAGTCCGTCAGGCGCTCTCCCCCGAATTCCTCCGTGACCACGTGGAGTTCGTCTTTTTGGCGCCGCCCTCCCTGGAGACCCTGGAACAGCGCCTGCGCAAGCGCGGCACGGAATCCCCCGAGAGCCTCCAGAGGCGCCTGACCAATGCCAAGAAGGAGATGGAGGCCTGGAAGGAGTATCAGTATCTCGTGGTGAATGACGACTTGAACGACGCCGCGAAGCGCCTGAAGGCGATCCTCCTGGCCGCCACCTGCCGCGTCCAGCGCACCACCTGGCCCCAAGAGCCCAAGAAGGCATAGCGCCAGAAGAAAATATCCCCCGGCGCATAAGCCCCTCCCCCACGGCCATGATACAGGACCTCACCCGCGGCAGCGTCCCGAAGACCCTCTTCGCCTTCTCTCTGCCCTTCCTTCTTTCCTGCTTCCTCCAGACCCTCTATGGAATGGTGGATCTGCTGGTGGTGGGGCGTTTTGGCGTCGTGGAGGAAATCACCGCGGTGGCGGTGGGCAGCCAGGTCATGCACATGCTCACCGTCATGGCGCTGGGCCTGGCCGTGGGCTCCACAGTCCTCATCGCCCGCGCCACCGGTTCCGGAAACCGCCAGTCCCTGGGGCGCATCGTGGGAAACACGGTCTATTTCTTCATGGCGCTCTCCCTGGTGCTGGCGGTCCTCCTATGGCTCCTGGCACCCGCCATCATCGCACTGATCGCCACCCCCGAGGAATCCCGTCCACAGACCCTCCAGTATCTCCGGATCTGCTTCTGCGGACTGCCCTTCCTCATGGGATACAATCTCTATAGCGCCATCCTGCGGGGACTGGGCGACTCCAAGAGCCCGCTGGTCTTCGTGGCGCTGGCCGGCGTAGCGAATCTGCTCCTGGATCTCCTTCTGGTGGGCGCGTTGGGAATGGGCCCCGCCGGCGCCGCCCTGGCCACCATCGCATCACAGGCACTCTCCGTGGGCGCCGCACTCCTCTCCCTTAAACGCCGACCCCTGGGAATCCCCCTCAAGAAGCTCGACTTCCAGCTCCACGGACGCACTCTCCGCGAAATCCTCGCCATCGGAATCCCCGTCTGCTGCCAAGACGGCTTCATCCAGGTGGCATTCATGGTCATCACCGTCATCGCGAATCTCCGCGGCGTCCAGGACGCCGCCGCCGTCGGCATTGTGGAAAAGGAGATCGGATTCCTCTTCCTGGTGCCCTCCGCAATGCTCTCCTCCATCTCCGCCATGGGCGCCCAGAACGCCGGCGCCGGACTCCACTTCCGCGCACGCCAGACACTCTTCTGCGCCCTGGGATTCGCGATGGTCTATGGACTCGCCTGCGTGGCAACAATGCATATCTGGCCCGAACAGAGCGTCGCCTGCTTCACCACGGATCCCGAGGTCATCCAAATGGGCGGCGAATACATGCGCGGATATGTCTGGGACTGCTTCCTGGCCGGCATACACTTCTGCTTCAGCGGATTCTTCTGCGCCTACGGACGCTCCGGACTCTCCTTCGCACACAACGTGATCTCCATCCTCGTGGCACGAATCCCCCTGGCATACCTGGCATCCGTCAAATTTTCCACCACGCTCTATCCCATGGGACTGGCCACCACCTCCGGTTCCCTCGTGTCCGTTATCCTCTGCCTCGCATTCTTCTTCCTCGTGCCATTCCCACAACACGATACGGCGAGAACGGACATCGACTGAACATCCGCAAGAGAGGGGGGACCGAGGGGAGGAAAATTCCGCAACTTTCGGAAGCAGTGAATGACTCCCCTGTTTGGGGATGGATTTCCCTGTAACGGAAAAATCATTTCGAAGGAGAAAGACTATGAAGCTACTGCACATTGGCGATATCCACCTGGGCTGCAAACTCCAAAACCTGAGCCGTGCGGAGGAATTCCAGAAGGTCTTCGCGTATTTGACGGATCTGGTGAAGAAGGAGCGCGTGGAGGCGGTGCTGATCTCCGGCGACGTCTACGACACGGGGGCCCCCTCCAGCGAAACCGAAAACCTCTACTACACCTTCCTGCGAGACCTCCACCAGGCCGGCTGCAAACAGATGGTCATCATCGCCGGAAACCACGACAGCCCCGCACAGCTGAAGACGTCCCAACCCTTCCTCCAGCTCGAGGGAATCCACGTGGTCGCGCAAATCGACCGCGAGGATCCCTCCAAAGAAGTCATTCCGCTGGGAGACCCCGAGCATCCCGCGGCATACGTCTGCGCAGTCCCCTACCTGCGGCCCTACGAGATCCGCAGCGCCACGCCCATCGAGGGGGAGAGCGCGGAGGCCCGCGACGAAGCCGTCCGCAACGGCGTCCAGGAGCACTACCGGAGGGTCTATGAACTGGCTGCCTCTATGCGCAAGGATCCCTCGGTGCCCATTCTGGGCATGGGGCACCTCTACGCGCAGGGAAGCATCCTGGGCAGCTTCAAGGGCCGCCAGCAGCAAGTCGGCAATGTGCAGGACGTGTCCCTGGAGGACCTCGCGGATGGCTTTGCGTATCTGGCGCTGGGACACATCCACCGTCCGCAAGCCCTGAATGGCCATGAAAATTGGCGCTACGCAGGATCCCTCATCCCCATGAACTTCCGGGAAGACAAGGAATACGAGACCCAGGTGGTCCTGCTGGATACCGCCGATCTCTCCACGCCTCGCATCAACCTCATTCCCCGCGAATTCTTCCACCCGATGGCCTGCCTAGTGGGCACTCTGGAGGAGCTGCAGACCCAGCTGAACGACCTCAAGAAGACCCGCGGCAACGAGGATCTGTGGGTGAAACTGGTGTGCACTCGCCGTCCGGAAATCACCGATTGGGATGTGGGCTTGCGGAAGCTTGTCGAGGGCACCTCCATCCAGATTCTAGAGACGGAATTGCGGGATGCCTCGAAGAGCGATTCCCGCGATGCCGAGGAAGCGCCGGTCTCCCTCTCGGAGATGACTCCGGAGCAAGTCTTCGAGAAGTATATGCTGAAGCGCCAGCCGGAGCTCTCCCCAGAGACCCTGGAGGACTACCGGAGGCTCTTCCGGGAATCCCAGTCCAAGGCGGAGGATCCCTCGCAGCGCCAGGAGGGCCTCGCAGAGGCACCCCTGGGACGCATGCAGTTCCGAAAGCTCGTCATCCAGAACGTGAATTCCCTCAAGAAGGGAACCATCGATTTCCAGGATCCCGCCTTCCAAGACGGAATCTTCCTGATCTGCGGTCCCACCGGCTCCGGCAAAACCAGCATCCTGGACGCAATCTGCCTGGCGCTCTTCGCCGAGACCCCGCGCGTCAAGATCACAAACTCCCGCAACGATGTCATCACCCTCCACGCGGATGAACTCAAGGCGGAGCTGACCTTCTCCCTGGGAAACAAGGAATACTGCGCCACCTTCCAACACGCGCGGAAGCGGAGGTCCCGCAAGAAGGACGCCCTGCAGAACTACAAGCACATTCTCCGGGAGAACGGAGTTGTGATCTCCGGCAAGGATTCGGAGACCCGCGACCTCGTCGAGAAGCTTCTCGGCATGGATCTGGGGGAATTCACACGGTGCGTGCTGCTGGCGCAGGGGAGCTTCGATGCCTTCCTGAAATCCAAGCCCAAGGAGCGCGTGGAGATGCTCCGAAAGATCACCGGCACCGAGCACTACACCGAAATCGGACGAAAGATCAACGAGGACTTCCTGGCCCTCAATGAGCAAATAAAGGACCTGGATCGCCTCCTGGATAACCAGAAGCCACTCTCCGACGAGGAACTCGCGAAGATCCGCGCGGATCTGGACGCCAACGAAAAGGCCTCACAGTCCCTGGATGAACAGCTCGATGAGGCAAAGCGCCGCGAGGACGCCTTCGAGCGTTACGAGAAGGAACACAAGGCTCTGGAGGAGTCAAAGAAGGCCTGCGAGACCGCCGATGCCGCCTGGACGGCGAAGGCGCCCGAGGAAAAGCGCCTCCAGGATGCCCGCCGCGCACAGCTCTGCCAGGACGACTACGACCGCTGGCATACCGCCGGCGAGCAGCGCAAGAAGGAAGAGTCCCGCGCGGAGGGCCTCGACAAAGAGCGCCAGAAGCTCGAGAAGGAGCTCCCCCAGTTGAAGTCCAATGCGGAGGAAGCGCAAAAGGCGCTGGAGGACTTCCAGGTATCCCAGCGCGAAAAGGAGTCCCTCTACCGGGAAGTCCGCTCTCTGGATTCCTCCATCGAAGACAAATCCCAGACTCTCCGGAACGAGGAGAAAGATGAGAAGAAACTCCAGAGCGACCTGGAGAAATGCCTGCGGTGCTTCCAGGATGAGAAAGACGCCTGGGAGGAGCGCGCACGCCAAGCGGAGGATGCCCAGAGGTATCTCGCCGCCCACGCAGGAGACGAGGTCCTCGCCACGCGCAAAGGCGAATGGGATGCCCGTCGAAAGGAGGTCGTTCGTCTTGAGAAGGACGCCGCCAAGAAGCACGAGGCGTTGACGATAGAGGAGGAAGCCCTTCGGAAGTGTGAAGATCAGGAGAAGGCTCTCCGTGAGAAGCAAACGCCCCTCCAGGCGCAGGTCACTTCCTGCCAGGAGGAGCTCTCCCGCCTACAGACCAGGCAATCGGAGCTCCTGAATGGCCATACCGAGGAGGAGCTGCAAAATAACCTGGGCGCCGCCAAGAAGCTAGAGGACTTCTTCCAGGACGGCGCAAAAAGGGAGGCCTTCCTGACTCCCGGAGCGCCCTGCCCCCTCTGCGGCTCCACCACCCACCCATACTGCGAAGGCACACCCGCCCCGCAACAACAGGCACAGGAACTCGTTCAGGCCCTACAGAAAACGGTGAACGCCCTGGAGGAAACCAAGAAGGCCCTTCGGTTTGCCGACAAAAAGCTGGATAAGCTGCAAAACGATCAAGAATTGCAAAAGAGCTACCTCGAGCACCTGATTTCCCAGAAGGAGGAGACTCTCCAACGCCGAAACAGCGCCGTCCAGGAGTGGAAGGACGTCCAAGATGACGCGGAGAACAAGGCGCAGTCCCTCGCCGAGGAACTCCGCACACTGCTCCAAGTGGAGTGGACGGATCACAAGTGCCTCCCGAAACCGCTAGATGAGCGCATCGCGAAATATCAGGACTCCCGCAAGGCTGTGGAGACGCTGGAGAAGGAGCGTCAGGAGTTCCTGCAGAAGGAAACCGCCTTTAAGGCGCAATCCGAATCCCTGAAGACACAGCTCTCTGCACAACAGGCAAAGACCGCGTCTCTCCACGAGGAGCTGTCTGGTCTCCAGAAGCAGCGCCAGGAGAAGCTAGGCGATCAGCTGGTGGAGACCCTGGAGAATACGCTGAAGGAGGAGGGGAAGAGGCTCTATTCCGCCCTAACGAAAGCCAGCGCGGCCCAAAAGGAGAAGGAGGCCCTCCTGACCTCCCGAACCAAGGACCTGGAGGAGCTCCGCACAAAACTGCAGCAGGACGCCGACACTCTGGAGGTCCTCCGCGCAAAATGGGAGGAGTCCCGAGTCCAGAATGGCTTCGAAGACGAAGCGTCCTTCCTGGCGCTCCGGATGGATCCCCGGGAATTCCAGACGCTGGATGCCACTCTCAATAGGCTGAAGGCCGATGCGGAGAAGGCGAAGAATACGCTGGAGCAGCAGACCCGCCATGTCCAGGAGGTCCAGAAGGAGCTCCCGCAGGATATGACCCGCGAGGAGAATCTCGCTAGGAAGGAGCAGCTGGTCGCCAACAAAAAGACCCTCCAGGACCAGTTCACCGACCTCAAGGGAAAGCTCCAGAAAGACGACGAACTCCGCAAGGATCAGGCAAAGGCACTCCAGAACCGCGAGAAGCTGAAGCCCGATTTCGAAAGGCGCAAGACCCTCGACGAGTACTTCGGCACCACCGATCACCGGGATAACTTCGGAAAGGTGGCGCAGGCCTATACCTTCCAGGAATTGCTCCACTACGCCAACGAAAACCGCCCCAACAACTTCAGTCAACACTTCACTCTGGAAATGACTCCCGTCGAGGATCCCCAAAACGACGACCTGGAGCTCTCCGTCATCGACCACTACCAGGGAGACCTCTCACGCACCGCCAATAATCTCTCCGGCGGCGAACGCTTCGAGATCAGTCTCGCACTGGCACTGGGACTGGCCGCCATGAGCGCAAAGAGCAAACGCATCAGCCTCGGAAATGTCCTCCTGGACGAAGGCTTCGGGACCCTGGATTCCAATGAACTGGATTCCGCAGTGGCTCTCCTTGCAAATATCAATACCGACGACGGAAAACTCGTCGGAATCATCAGCCACGTGGAAAAACTCCAGGAACGGATCCGCACCAAAATCCAGGTCACTTCCACCCAGGGCGTCGGAAAAATCGAAATCCTGCGCGACTGAGGCGCCGGAAACGCCTTTGGCGCTTAAAAAAGGAGGAAGGAGAAAGGAGGAAGGAGAAAGTGTGGGTCACTCTGCAGTGGGCTCGCGCCAAGCGGGCGCGTATTTGCGCCCGCAGTTAGAAAGTAGAAAATGATAGGAGAAAAATAGTTTTCACAAGCAGACCCAGCCAAGTTGCTAATCCTAACCGATCCTTGTCGCCCACCTGACGGTGCGAACCTTCCACATAGCAAGATATCCAAAGGACGGAGGGGCTTGCGCCCCCCCGTACCCCCGCCTAATTCCTTCCGTCTACCGACGGTACTGCGCGCCATTGGGCGCGCTTTTACGCACGCGCCGGTAAATTCCGGCGCGGGGTTTCGGC
>CAZMWS010000054.1:0-10652 GCA_964570085.1 uncultured Lentisphaeraceae bacterium
TGTCTTCACTCGGTGCGCTTGCCGTTGGCGTGGTATCCACGAATTGCGGCGTCTCTGTCTCCTGGCGTATGGGAGTCGTTCCGCCAACATAGATCTCACTGGGGAGATCCGCAGGGAGTCCCAGGCCGCGAAGACCCTGGCGCAGGGCGGCGCCCACCACCTTGGAGACCTTCATGGGCTCCCTAAAACGCACCTCCCGCTTGGTGGGATGCACATTCACGTCCACTCGGTCCGGCGCAATATCCACATAGAGGACCACACCGGGATAGCGGCCCTTCACCACCAGAGTCTCGTAGGCCTCGCGGATGGCAAAGAAGACGGTCTCCGCACTGGCGGCGCGGCCATTGACCACAATGCGCTGTTCCCGGCGGCTGCCGCGGGTGAATCCGGGGCGGGAGATGTATCCGTAGACATGGATGCCGTCCTCCTGGTAATCCACGGGGAGCATGGCGGCGAAGGCGTCCTTTCCCACCAGCATCTCCACGCGTCCGGCCACGCCCATGGACGCGGGCGCACGCAGGACGCAGCGGCCATTCTGGGTGAGTTCAAAAGAGACCTGCGGGCGCGTCAGGGCCAGCAGGAGCATCATCTCGTGGATGTAGTCGTCCTCCGTGGAGGCACCGCGCAGGAATTTCCGTCGGGCGGGGAGATTTCCGAAGAGCCACTGGACCTTGATGGAGGTGCCGGGCGCACAACCGCACTCCCGCACATCCTGAATGGCGCCATTGTTCACCACCACCTCGGTGCCCGCCAAGTCATCGTGGGGGCGCGTCTGCAGCTGGAAATGCGACACCGCGGAAATGGAGGGCAGCGCCTCGCCGCGGAAGCCCAGGGTGGCGATCTGCCCCACATCGCCCTCCTTGGTGATCTTGCTGGTTGCGTGCGCCTCCAGGCAGAGCATGGCATCCGCGCGATCCATGCCGCGCCCATCATCCACCACCTGCATCAGCTTCTGGCCGCCCTGCTCCGTAAAAACCCGGATCCGGGTGGCACCGGCGTCAATGGAGTTCTCCACCAGCTCCTTGATGACGGAGGCGGGGCGCTCAATGACCTCGCCCGCCGCAATGCGACCGGCAATCTCCGACGGCAGGACACGAATCACTCCCATGCGCTACTCCTCCCCTCCTGGCGAAACGGACGACACGGCACCGCCATCCCCCACAAAACTCTCCCAGCGCTCCAGATGGCTCAGGGGCACCCGCGCCACCAGATGGACGCCGTCCTCCAGGAACTCCTCCGACTCCACGAAGCAATACTTCCGGATCTGACTCAGCGTGGCGTAGTCGCTATGGGGAATGCAGTAGTGCCGTTCCGGCATGAGCGCCTTCACCAAATCGCCCAGCCGCCGCACCAATCCGGAAATGCCCTCGCCCGTCTTCACAGAGACCGGAATCGCCTCCGGGAAGGCCGCCAGCATCTCCATGCGGCGCTCCGGCGGCACCAGATCCCACTTATTCAAGACCAGCAGCGAGGGTTTCGGACCCACCCCAATCTCCTCCAGAACGCCAGAGGTGGTCTCGTGGTGTTCCAGTACCGCGGGATCCGAGGCGTCCAGCAGCTCCAGGATGTAATCGGAAAGGCAGGTCTCCTCCAGCGTGGACTTGAAGGCATCGATGAGCAAATGGGGAAGCTTCCGGACAAATCCCACGGTATCGGCCAGCAGCACTTCCTGTCCGCCCGGCAGCTCGTAGCGCCGGACGGTAGGATCCAGGGTCGCGAAGAGCTTGTCCTCCACCAGCACATCCGCATTGGTCAGACTGTGCAACAACGACGACTTTCCCGCATTGGTATATCCCACGATGGCCACCACCGGCACCGGCTTCACCAGGCGCCGACGGCGCTGCACATCGCGCTGCTTGCGCACCAGCGACAGCTCCTCACGGAACATCTGGATGCGCATGCGCAACCGACGGGCATCCAGCTCCAGCTGCTGCTCACCCTGCGCACGTCCCCCAAGACCGCCGGCGGCGCCGCGCTGGCGATTCAGGTGTTTCCATTTGCGCACCAGACGGGGCAACTCGTAGTTCATCTGCGCCAACTGCACCTGCAGCACGGCCTCACGGGTATGGGCCCGCGCGGCAAAGATATCCAGAATCACCTCCTGACGGTCGATCACCGCCAGGGGACTCAGCTTCTCCCAATTGCGCTGCTGGGAGGGCGACAGCACATCGTCGGTCACCACCACCTCGGCTCCCAGGCGCTGGGCGGCATCCAAAATCTCCTGGACCTTCCCTTTGCCCAAAATCGTGGCCGGATCGTAGTGGCGCAACCGCGCGATCTCGCTGCCCACTACCTCCAAGCCCTGGGTGTGCACCAACTCCCCCAATTCCGTCAGCATGGAGAGCGCCTCGTCCGGCAACTCCCCGGGATGCAGAAAACTCACCAGATACGCCTTCGGCGGCACCGGGATCAGCGACTTGTCCTTGCTCTCTGTAACAAACATGCGCGTACCATAATGCCACACGCACTCCTCGCCTGCGTACACACGCACACGCGCACGCGAAGACAACACTACCGCGAAAATGCGGTCCTACCCGGCAAGACTACATTCTGCAAAACGCCCGAAAATAACGGTACAAAAGAACTTCCTACCGCCTCCCCCATGCTCCTCGTACGCGACAAGTCCTTCTACACACACCTGCTCTGCCTGGCAATCCCCCTCGCCCTCCAGAACCTGCTCACCTTCGGCGTAAGCTTCGCCGACAATCTGATGGTCGGGCAGCTGGGCGAGGAGGCCATGGCGGGACTCTACCTGGGCACCCTGGTACAGACCATCCTGCAACTGCTCCTCTTCGGCATCGAGCACAGCATCATGGTGCTCAACACACAGTATTGGGGAAAAGGCGACACAAAGAGCATCCGACGCGTCAGCACCATCGGAATACACCTGGCAATTCTCCTGGGCGCAGCGACCGCACTGTTCACCGGATTCTTCCCGGAGACCTGCCTGGGATGGCTGACCACCGACCAGACCGCCATCGACGCAGGAACCCCATACCTCCGCGTGGTCGCCTTCGCATACGTCCCCTTCGCCATCATGATGATCCTCCTCGCCTGCCTGCGCAGCGTAGAAGTGGTCCGCATCGGACTGTACGACTCCATCATCGCCCTGGTGGTGAATGTGGCCCTCAACTACGTCTTCATCTTCGGAAAATGCGGTCTGCCCGCCATGGGAGTCGCCGGCGCCGCATTGGGCACCGTCATCGCACGACTGGTGGAACTCGCCGTGGTGGCATGGTACGCCTTCTGCCACGACAAGCGACTGGGACTCAAAATCCGGGACTTCTTCCGCGGATGGGACCACCTCCTGGCACACGATCTCTTCCAATGCGGGACACCCCTGATGCTAGGACAGATCGTCTGGGCATTCAATAACTTCGGACAGACCGCCATCATCGGACGAATGAACGCCGTCGGCATCGCCTCCGCATCCATCGCCGACATGGCGAACCGACTCCTCTGGATGGGAGTCACTGGATTGGTCTCCGCCACCGCCATCATCACCGGAAAGACCATCGGCGAAGGCAAATTCGAGCTCATGAAGCTCTACGCAAAGACCATGCAGATCGTCTTCCTCTGCATCGGAATCCTCTGCGGAGCCACCATCTACTTCGGACAGGACCTCCTCCTCTCCTTCTACTCCCTCCAGCCAGAAACCGTCGCCACCGCAAAGACAATCCTCGCAGTCCTCGCCGTCATCATGGTCGGACGCGGATACCAGGCGCCGAGCCTACTGGGACTCGTCCGCGCCGGAGGAGATACCGCGTTCATCTTCAAAAACGATACCTTCTGGGTCTTCTGCGTCGTCCTCCCTAGCGCATATATCGCACAACAATTCCTCCACGCACCCACATGGGTCGTCTACGCATGCCTCGGCTGCGACCAAATCACAAAATGCTTCGTCGCACTCTGGAAGGTCAATCGCTTCGACTGGATGCATACCCTCACACGATAGTTGCGCAAGTACTTAGCAATTAGTGGCTAGTGACTAGTCTATAAGGTGCCGCAGGCGCCCCTTCCGCCTACCGGCGGCAATTGCGGGCTAGCAGCCCGCAGAGTGTAGGGAGGAAGATAGTAGGGAGAAGGGGAATAAGGTGCCGCAGGCACCCCTTCCGCCGCTTAAAGACGGCGGTACTTACGCGCCACTTTGGGCGCGCTTGGCGCACGCGCCGGTAGATTCCGGCGCGGGGTTTCGCAGCGCGAAACCCTGGCCTAACTTCCTCCCTCCTCCTTTCTCCTTCCTCCTTCCTCCTTTCTACACAAAAAAAAAGGGGCCCTCCTTAACGGAGGGCCCCTTTTTGGTTATGCCTTCTTTTCGTTCTGTTCGCGGATGGCGGCGCGGCGGATCTTTCCGTTGGTCGTCTTGGGGAGTTCGTCCACGAAGTCGATGATTCTAGGATACTTGTAAGGCGCGGTGTGGGTCTTCACGTAGTCCTTGATCTCGTCCTTGAGGGCCTCGCTGGGCTCCTTGCCCTTCACGAGGACGATGGTGGCCTTCACCACCTTTCCGCGGACGGGATCAGGCACGCCGGTGATGGCGCACTCGAGGATGTAGGGGAGTTCCATGAGGACGCTCTCGACCTCGAAGGGTCCCACGCGGTATCCGGAGGTCTTGATGATGTCATCGGCGCGGCCCTCATACCAGAAGTATCCGTCCTCGTCCTGCCACGCCTGGTCGCCAGTGTGGTAGAAGCCGTCGTGCCAGACCTTCGCGGTGTCCTCGGGCGCCTTCAGGTAGCATCCGAAGAGTCCGCAGGGATGATTCTCCGGGGTGGCTCTCACGCAGATCTCGCCGGTCTCGCCAGGGCGCACGGGATTGCCATCGGGATCCAGGAGGACCACATCGAACTGCGGATTCGCCTTTCCCATGGAGCCCGGACGGGGCTTCATGTCGGAGAGAGTCCCGATGAGCATGGTGGTCTCGGTCTGTCCGAAGCCCTCGTAGGGGAGCTGTCCGGAGACCTTCGCGAATGCCTCGCTGACCTCGGGAGGCATGGCCTCGCCGGCGGTAGTCACATGCTGCAGCGTAGAGAAGTCGTACTGCGAGAGATCCTCCTTGACCAGGAACCGGAAGATGGTGGGAGGCGCGCAGAAGGTGGTGATGCCATACTGCTTGAACATGGGCAGCAGATCGGCGGCGTGGAAGCGATCGAAGTCGAAGGTGAAGACACCGGCCTCACAGAGCCACTGTCCGTAGATCTTTCCCCACAGCGCCTTTCCCCAACCGGTATCGGCCACAGTGAAGTGCAGTCCGTCGGGATTGACCTTGTGCCAATGGCGCGCGGTCATGATATGACCCAGCGGATAGGCGTAGTCGTGCTCCACCATCTTGGGATAGCCGGTAGTGCCGGAGCTGAAGAAGACCAGCATGGGATCCGTGGTCTTCTGTCCCTCGGGACGCGCGAACTCCGCCGGGAAGCCGGGATAGAGGGCGTCGTAGTCCAGCCAGCCCTCCTTCTTGCCGTTCACCGACAGCTTCAGCTTCACGCCACAGGTCGCCGCCGCGGCATCCACCTCGTTGGTGATATTGCCGTCCGCAGAGCAGATCACATACTGGACATCGGCGCGCTTGAAGCGATACTCGAAGTCGTGTGCGGTCATCTGGCAGGACGCGGGGATGGCGATGGCGCCGATCATGTGGAGGGCGTTGAGGACAAACCAGAACTGGTAGTGGCGCTTGAGCACCAGCATCACGCGGTCGCCCTTCTTCACGCCCAGGGACTGCAGCAGATTCGCCGTCCGCATGGCATTATCAGCGATATCGCGGAAGGTGAAATCGTGGCACTCCTTGTTCTTGGAGACCCACCGCATGGCGATCTTGTCGGGGCACTTCTCGGCCAGCTTCAGAAGGACATCGAAGGCAAAATTGAAGTTCTCGGGCACATGGAACTTCACGTTCTTCAACGTGCCATCCTCATTCCACTCCTCAGTCATGTACTTCTGGTAGAGCAGCTCACGCTTCTCCTGGGAAGCGGCCGCCTTCTCCACCTGGGGCACGAAGCCGAAGCGCTCGGGCTTCGTCTCCTCGTACTTGCTGTGCATGACGATGGAGAGGAACTGGCAGGGCTCGCCGCCGATGGCCTGGATGGCGTGCGCCTCGCGGCCATCGAAGTAGATGCTGTCGCCCTTGTGGAGGATCTCCTCCTTGCCATGAAGAAGGATCTTCATGGTGCCGGAGAGAATCAGGCAGAACTCCTGGCCGTTGTGCTCAGAATACTTCGGGGGCTCGCCCTCGGCAGCGCAGGGCGCAGTGACGATGAAGGGCTCGCCGGTGCGATCCTTCATGTGGATGGCCTGGTGCAGATAGCTGAAGCCCGCGCGGCGCACGAAGGGGAATCCCTCGCCGCTGCGAGTCACGGTATAGAGCGCCAGATTGGGGGATTCACCACGGATGACCGAGGAGACATCCAGACCGAAGTGCTCGGCCAGATTGTAGTAGAAGGAGAAGGGCGCCTGTTTTGCACCGCTCTCGTAGCTCTGGTACTCCTCCGCGGAGACGCCCAGCAACTGCGCCATCTCCTCAACGGAAAAGTTCTTCTGAGCCCGCAACTCGCGGACACGCATGGCGATTTGCAACTTGTTTTCCATGGAAGCAAAAGGGAGGGAAGGAAGGAAGGCTCGGGTTGATTGGTTCGTTTGGGTTTCTGTTACACTTCTGACTCTAGAAAAAAGCGAGAAGGCAAAGAAACGGCCAGTCGGGAAAAACGCACGCCCGCCAGAACGCAGAAAGGCGGGCGACCTTTTCAAGACCGCCCGCCGTTTTCTCTGCCGAAATGGAGGAAGGGACCGCGGGCGGTCTAAATAATAATGAAGCCAATAATCGCCACGATACCAAGGCAAAGGAAGCCCTTAACCAGGGAGAATACCTCCTTGGCAGAAGACTGGCTGTGGTTGGCAAAAACGTTCATGGCGTGGTGAAAATAGCTCTCCGGAAAGCCCCAAAACTAAGGCTCCCCTCGGGAAACGGCCTGAATATAGCCACAAAAACAAGGACTGCAACCAGCCACGACCATTCTTGCGATTTCCCCACAATCCGCTTGCGCGCTACGACTGCAGGCGCTCAACAGAGGAGAGCCAGGCATCAAAATTCGGACAGGACTCCCGCATCCTGTCTATCCCGATCGCCTGCGCAATCGCGATCCCCGTCGTGGTCTTGCCATACTGGTTGTGCATCCATTTTTCGAGGCGCTTCGAGGGAGCGGTATCGGGGCTGTTGTTGATGGCCTCCGGTCCCCCGCACTCCCGTAACACCGAATCGACCTCGCGCCGATCTATATGCAGGCACCGCGCCAGAATCCCGGCATCACTGTAGAGCAGCGCCTCAAATTCGTGAACTGCAGTAAAGGGGAAATACCTTTCCTGTGGTTTTGTCTGGGGATACACCTGCTGAATGGCCTCCAACGCCGCTCGATTGAGAATGCCGGCGATTTCCGAAGGGCTATGGCTTTCCCGAACCGCATCCAGCCCCGGCCACTCCTTGACACCGTAGTAATCCACGAAGCTCGCCACCAAGACATCTGGGCGCTGCTTCAGAAAATTGCCTATCTGCTTCGCAACTCGCGAAAAACGAATATCCCCGCCCGTGTAGACTCTACCCAACGACCGGTCGATGCGCGTCCGAACAATGGGGGCCTCCACGAAAATGCCACGCGGCGCCCAATACGGCTGAAGGACCTTCGTGACAAATTCGTGCTCCGTGGGTCCTTCCACAACCACCTCAATGGTCAGGCATCTACTCATAGACCGTCCCTCCATGAATGATGTTGTGACTCCAGAGCTCGCCCACGGTGTAGTCCTCAAGCCAGGCGCTGTATTCTTCTTCCTTCAGACGTTCAAAGACAGTCGCCCCCTGGCGCCTTCTGGCGACGACGATGTCATCCAAAGAGAAGTTATCCAAAAACAGCGGGGATTGCGTAGCGAGAATGACCTGCGTCCGTTTCGAGGCGATGGCTGTCAGTTCTGCCAGAATGCGAATAGCCTCGGGATGCAATCCCAATTCCGGCTCGTCAATCACGATGGTGGTCGGGGGATTGGGCTGTAAGAGAGCGGTAGCCAGGGCAATGAACCGAATCGATCCATCGGAGAGGTGATAGGGCTGCATGGGATAGTCGGTTCCCTTCTGCTTCCATGTCAACTTGACCTTCTGCGCCTCCCCCATCTGCAGGACATCCAACGCAAAATCGTCAAAGAAAGGCATGACCAGCCGGACCGCATTCCTGATCTTCTCGTAGCATTCCGGCTCACTCTCCCGCATGCGAAGCAAAAACGACGCGAGATTCCTGCCGTCTTCCCGGAGCTTTTGACAGTCCTCGACAATCTCCGAGTAGCGAATCGGGGCATTGATCCCCGTATCATGAAAGTGGTAGACCATCCAATGGGACACCGCGTCAAACACGAGACTACCGGCGCCCTTCCCCTTCGCAGAACACTCGCCCCTCTGCTCTTCAAGACGACTTTCCAACGAGGGACTCCCATAGGACTTCCACGCTCCATCCAGTCCCCGGCGCTCCTCCGTCAACATCATGGACTCCCCCACCGTCGGACTCATGCAAAAGCGGTAAGAGAAAGCCTCCGGCTCCGAACCACTGTTAGCGAAATCAAATGCGATCTTGATTTCCGGAGTCTCCTTCAGCCCACAGAATGGGAAGGCATTGGCACCGCCACTCTTCAAGACAAACTGCTGAAATTCACCGCGAATCATCGCCAGGACCATCCGAAAGACAAGCAAGAAATTGCTCTTGCCCACGCCATTGGCACCGACAATGACATTCAAATCCTTGAGCTCGAATTCCGTCAGCTCTTTTATGGACTTGAAGCCCTGAATCGTTATGCGCTTTATGCTTCCCATAAAAGGAGTGTTCCCTGTTGTGTAACCCGGCGAAACCTGGCCGCTGACGCTTCCCGCCAGAGGCTTTTCTTCAAGTGCGGTGAGTTTCGGGAGGATCCATGAATGTAAACCACCGACTCAACTACGCCCGCCACCCTTTTACAGTCCACACTCCAGCAGGAAGTATGCGGGGCTGGCGCTCCAGGCGTGACACATGCTACGGGAGTGGTGGGTGCCGGGGACCTCGGGGAAGGTAGTGATCCAGGGGGATTTCTCCAGGCACTGCCGCCAGGGCTCCAGGGCACGGAGCATTCCATCACGGTCACCCAGGGTGCGCAACGCCTCCAGGACATAGAACTGGAAGTAGAGGCTGCAGGTGCACATCTCCGGACGGTCCTCCAGAAGCGCACGGTGCGCCTTCTCCAGACGGTCGCCCGTGGCGGCACCGGACAAGACCGCCAATGCCTGGGAATGCCGGCTGTAATAGGGCTTTCCGGGCACATCCGCATAGAGACCCGCAGTCTCGTCCCAACATAGGCGATTCACGGCATCCACCACGCGGGAAGCCAGTGTCCGCCACTCCTGTGCATCCGTGGGACGTCCCTCCTGGTCAGCCAGGCGTGCGGCAGTCTGCAGTGCGATGGCGAAGAGCAGATTCTCCTGGGCGGTGGGAGACTTTTCATCCCGCGAGGGATCGCCGGAGGGCCACTCCTTCACCCAGTCGGTGAACGCCCAATATCCGGGGTGTCCGACCAGGCCGGTGGCGGCGTCCACGCGATCGGTGTAGTACCGGAGGATTCCCTGCATGCACCAATAGAGCTGATGGAGGAGTTTGGGCTCAGGGAAATACCGCAAGTAGTCGTCCACCATGAGAATCCAGAAGAGGGAGTATCCGGGGATGTATTGCGGAAGACAGGAGGGGAATCTGCTCTGGAGCAATCCATTGGCTGCCTGGCTGCGCTGGAAGTCCAATAGTGCCTTTCGACCCAACTCGCCATTTCCGGCGCACTCGTAGGAGATCAGCGCTTGAATCCGGGTATCGCCCTCGTATTGGAAGCGTTCGAAGAAGGGGCAGTCCTCATAGGTATCGTGGGCACAGCAACGCGCAGTATGGAGGCAGACCTGGTAGAGCTTCTCCTTCCAGGCATCGGAAGAGTGGTATTCCCGGAAGGTCCCGAAGTCATAGGAGGCGAAATCGGCATTCAGGGTGATCTCCTGGGGGCTTTCCAGCTCCGACACCAGCCGCAGGCATCCCGCTGCGCGAATCTCGAAGGTCTCCGTGCGCCAGGGGCGGCCGTCCAGCAACAGGATATCCTCCTGCCAGCGCGGCTCCTCCGCACGTTCACTCTGACGAATCCGCAACGTGCCGCGAGCCCCCGTGCCGGAGAACCTCAGAAAGCCCGTGAAGTATTTATCGAATGCCAAGTGCACCTGGGACTCTCCTGCGGGAAGATGCAAGTGGATTGTGCCATCGGCTTCCCGGCGGAAATCCAGGTCATTCACGGAGGTATCCAAGAGCGAGAGCCCCATGGGCTCCCGCTTCAGGGGCTTGACCTGCGGCATCTCCATGGCCCAAGTGGTGCCAGTATCCCCCACCCGCCGCCAGCCATGGATGTTGGGACCGCGATCCAAATCGTAGAGCTCCTGCCAACCACTGTCATCAAAGTCCACCGACTGCCAATCCCCCAGCGACTTCGCAAAATCAATCTCCTGCCGCGCGGTGGCGAAGAGGAAATCGTGGTTGCTGACGGCCTCGGTGAACTCCAGGCACCGCCGGCTGGGATCCACAGCGCCCCTCCAGCCGAAGGGCGTAGAGAGGGAGAGC
>CAZMWS010000055.1:0-10574 GCA_964570085.1 uncultured Lentisphaeraceae bacterium
CAGGGAGATCACCTCTAGGTGGAGTCCAGGGGAGGTTTCGAGGGTGGCGAAGGGCAGGACGGTGAGGATTGCGGGGACCTGTTCTTTGACCGCGAAGGGGAAGGAGACGGCGGGCGTATGGATCCAGACCTTCTTCTGGTTGCCCTTAAGAGTCCAGTCGGTATTCAGCAGCATGAGCCGCCGCACGCCATTGGGTTCTTCCCAGCGGGTCCAGAAGACCTCGCGGCTGTTGTCGACCACGTGTTCCTGTGGCTGGTGTTCCTGTGCCAGTGCGGCGATCCAGCTGGCGGAGAGGCCCTGGAGTGCCTCGTGGCCGGGGTATGCCCAGGCGGCGATGAGATACACTGCGCCCTTTCCGACGCGGTGTCGCAGGACCAGCGGCTGGTCGGTGGAGGCATCCCAGGCCACCACCTCGGCGCCATGGAGCTCCAGGTTCGCCAGGCGGCAGGGGCCGTCTTCCTGGGGGGACTTGCTGGGGGCGGCGGAGAGCTCGGGCTGCGGGAAGAAGTCCCGGTGTGCGGCATTCCACTGTCCGGAGTATTCTGTGCCGGGAGAGAGGACCTTCACGCCGCAGAGCTCGGTCAGATCGCCGTTGTTCCAGAGGGCCAGATCCTGGAGGTCCTTGAGGAAATCGCGCTTCACGTGAGTGCTGAACTGTGGCAGTCCGGTGAGGAGGGTTCCGCCTTCCTGGACGAACTCCTTCAGCTTCGCGTAGTCTTCGTCAATCATGGTATTCCAGCCAAGATTGAGGATGAGCTGATACTGGTGGAGATCCTCCGCCTTCGCCTCGGCGGGCACCTGGTCGAAATCGCCGTATGGGGTCCCGGAGAAGTAGAAGCGCCGCTTGTCGTATTGTTGGCGGAAGGGGTGTGTGGAGGCGCCGGGCATCAGGACATCCAGGAGTTGGCGGCACTTTTCGGGCTGGCGGTGTCCCCATTCGGGGGCGTTGTTGCCGAAGAGTCCCCACACGGAGTAGTCGGGATCCTGTTCCACGTCGCAGATGAATCCATTGAAGGGCGCGGCGTAGCGTCCTTCCCAGAATGCGATGGCGCGGCGGTTTTTGCCGGCGCGGGGGTGTGTCTTGACGAAGCGGAAGAAGTCGCGGGTCATGTCGCGCTTGCCCTTGGTCATGGCGTCGTCCCAGCACTGGCGTTCTTCCTTGAAGAGCAGGAAGAGGGAGTCCTCCTCGTAGATCATGGAGGCGCCCATCATCCAGGGCTGGAAGAGGGAGAGGAAGTACTGTCCCAGATGGAACTTGAAGTATGGCTGGTAGCAGTGCTGGATGGCGATATGGACGCCCCATTCCTTGGGACCCAGGGTCTCGGCGGCGGCGCGCGCCAGAGAGCACAGGTGCTGGGTATGGGGGACCATGGTCTCCGTGCGGATGAAGTCGATGCCCGCCATGTAGTCGTAGCGGTGTCCGCCGGCGGCGTCACCGAAGGCGGTGCGGGGGACCGCCTTGCGCGCCTTGTCCACGGCGAGCTTGAGATACTTCACGTAGTTTTCGGAGGCCTGCTTCATGTCCTGGGAGGCCCAGGGCTCCTTGGGATCCCGTGCATAGACGGCGCCGGGGTATTCGTGGGGGCCGGCGGAGTGCATGGCGCTGCCTGCGCCGCGGACCAGCGCGCCGGATTCGTATTGGTTTGCTGCCTCCACGGTGATGTGGTGTTCCCGGCAGAATGCGCCCCATTTCTCCAGGAGTTCATCGGGGGTATCCACATTTTCGTCGTGGTTGACGGGATCCTTCCAGCGGAAGGAGCGAAAGACCACCAGATATCCCAGGCGGGTGCGCGAGGTGTAGTCCAACAGCCAGTCCATGAAGCCGTTGCTGTCGTGGGGGACCACCGTCATGTCGTAGCCAACGGTGACGGGGATGGCCTCCTCGCGGGTGGCATAGACTGCGGGGATGACGGCCTCGGTGGTATCGGTAGCGACCTTTGCGTCGGTCTGGGGCTCGGCGATGGAGAAGGGGAATTCGTTCCAGCCGGGCTGGACCCTCAGCGTGGTCTCGCCGCCGGGCCAGCGGATGGTGGCGGTGTCCTCGTGGGTGGCGAAGATTCGTCCGATGAGGGGCTCGTTGGCCAGTGCCCAGGGAGGCAGGGAGAGCTGCAGGTGATTCCGGGTATGCTGCCGCAGCGTGATGCGGCTGAAGAGGATGGGGTGTTGCGGATTGTCGTTGCGGATCTCCAGGCGGTGAGTGCCGGGGGTAGTCTGGAAGGTCGTCCAGACATCCTCCAGCATCTGCATATAGAGATCGTGGTCGCGGAAGTAGTGTGTGATGGTGGCGGCGTGCTGGCCGTCGCAGAGGACCTCCAGGGTGTAGGTCTCGTGGATCTGCTTTTCGTCACCGGGGGTATATGCGGGGGCGGCCATTGCCTGGAGATGCAGGAGGGACTCCTGGTAGTCTGCCTTTGTCTCGGGGACGAAGATTTCCAGGGGCAGGGCTTCGCCGGGTGCCAGCCAGGCGGTGCGCATGCGTGCCCAGTCGTGGCAGGGCAGGGGGAGTTCGTCGGCTTCCCAGGCGGTCTCGCCCTGTGCGGGGGCGGGTCGGAACCAGAGATACTTCGTGCGGGTGACGATCACGTGGCAACCCAGATACTTGGGTCCCACGTGGAAGACTATGCGGCCGTCTTCCAGGATCTGGTGTGCGGAGAAGTAGAATTCGCCGGATGCGGTGACCAGGCGGAAGCGCGCTTCCTCGATGGCGTCATCGGGGATTTCCGCCACGACATGGATGCCTGCGAGGCGTCGGCGGGTATGGTTTTGCCATTCGGGGGTCTCCAGGGGCGTCTCGTGGGCGCAGTGTCCGGGTCCGAACCAGATCACGGGGTATGTGAGCTGTTTGCACTCCAGGATTTTGCCGCCGCGGCATTCCAGGTGTCCGTCCCACTGGAAGAAGGGGTGGTAGTGTCTGCGGGAGTAGAGATACTGGTATCCCCAGTCGATGCGGAAGTCGAGTTTCATGGTGTTCGGGTGGGTGGTCGTGTGTTTGTTTTTATCGAAGGGCGTAGAGTGCCAGTGCGGCGGCCACGCTGGCATTGAGGGAGTTGACATGTCCGGTCTGGGGGATGGCGCAGACATGCGTGGCGTTCATCTTGATGAACTGCCCCACGCCGGAGTCCTCGCCGCCCACAACCAGAAGGAGCTTCTCCAGCTTGGCGTCGGCGACCTCCTGGAGGGAGGACTTTCCGTCACCATCCAAGGCGACCACAGAGTATCCCTCCTCCAGCGCAATCTTCACATATTGGTTGCTGGAGCAGTTCACGGCCACCTGGAGGTATTCGCAGGCTCCGGCGGCGGTCTTTGCCACGGAGGGCGTCACCAGGGAGCCGCCCTTTCGGGGAAGAAGCACATTCTGCCAGCCCAGCACCTCGCAGGTCCGCATGATGGCGCCCACATTCCGGGGATCCTCCACGTTGTCCAGCAAGACCATGCGGTTCGCGCCCAGGATTTCGGCGTATGGCGTGTAGGGGAAGGGCTCGCACTCGGCGACCACGCCCTGGTTTTCCCGGGTGCCGCTGGCCTCGCCGATCTCCGAACGATTGCGGAAGGAGACCGCCAGACCGCGGTAGCGCGCGTCGGAGACCAGCTTGCGCATGCGGGGATTGCCCTCCGTGCCCTGGGCGACATAGATGCCGTAGATCTTTCGGCGGCCGGAGTGGATGGCCTCGGAGACGGGGGTGATACCGTAGAGAAATTCAGACATGGTGCGTGGGAGAGAGAGGAGGGAGGCTAGGAGGCTTGGTGAGGGGGGAGGGGGCTAGAGGGCGTCCGCCTTTCGCGCGTGCGCGTGCGAGGAGGGGTGCGCGTCCGTCTTCAAGGGGTGTGCGTGAGTCTTCCCTAGTGGGGGTTACCGGATAGTGAAGGGGAAGCTCTTGTGCTGGTCGGCGGCCTGCTGAATCTGCAGTGCCGTCCGCGTCGCGCGCAGGACATAGGGTGTGGTGAGCTGCCCGGGGGCGGGCTCGCCTTTGAGCTCCTGCAGGAAGTCCCGCAAATAGGTGGACTCCTGGTTCTCGGGGCATTTCAGCGTGCGGGGCTTCTTGTCTTTTTCGGTGGCGATGGTGAGGCTGGCGGGGTTGGTGTTGCATTCCAGCACGCCGTTGTCACCATGGACCGTGATGCGCCAATTCAGGGGCTTTCCCAGGGCGCCGGCATCGGGCGAGAGATAGGAGACATCGCTGATGACGCCCACATCGTTGGAGAGCCGCAGCATGAATTGTGCGCAGTCGTTGAACCAGGGAGTGGCGGAGGCCTTTCCGTTCCAGGCGCGGGCACCCGTGACCTCCACCACGGAGCCGCCCGTGAGCCACTGGACGGTCTCGATGGCGTGGACGCCGATGTCATTGATGGTGCCGCCGTGCTTGCCGGGCTCGAAATACCACCCCGGACGACTCTTGGCCATGAGCGGATGCTGTCCGGTGATGCTGATGGTGCGGACCTGTCCGATGGCGCCATCCTGGATTTTCTTGTGGAGTTGCCGCACGGGGCCCAGCCAGCGCAGGCCGAACATGCAACCCACCTTCAGGTGGTTCTTCTGGGAAAGCTCCTGGATCTTGTCGCACTCGGCCAGGGTGGTGCACAGCGGCTTGTCCGCCAGCAGATGGCGTCCAGCGCGGAGGGTCTGGATGCCCAGGGCGCCGCGGCGTCCATAGTAGTCCCCGATGCCGATGATATCGCAGGGGGTGGAGGCCAGCATGGCGTCCATGGAGGAGTGGGTGATCGTGAGCTTTCCGCTCTTCTGCCACGCCAGGCGGGTCTTGGTGTTCTCCTCGCAGATGGCGACCACCTGGATCTCCTTGGGCATTTTCAGGGCCTCCTGGAGCAGGGCGAAGATATGCTGGTGTCGGATGCCGACGATCGCGAGTTTCAGAGGAGGCATGTCCGGTGGTGTGGTGTGAGGGGGGGGAAAGGGGTATCTTGGGCGTGTCTTTTCGCGGCCGTAAACTCCCCGTGTTTTTTGGGGGGCGGGGGAGTGTTCGGCGCGGCGGGGTCGCGTCCGAAAGGGGTCATGTGGCGTCGGGTCGCCGGGCGAATAGGCAAAATAGACAGAAGGCGACCGTGCGGGTTCCCGGGGCTGCGCCGGGAGGAAGGAGAAAAAACGAGAGCGCTCTCCTTTCAATCTCTTATGTCTATAAGGAAGATATATCGTTTTCCGCTTTTGTCAAGCATAAAAGCACTACTGGAAAAACCCCCGCCTCCCTGCGCGAAATGTTAGATTAACAAACAGCGCATTTCCGCCTTCCACGGCATAACCGCCGAAAAATGCGGAAATGCGCTGTAAGTGCTTGGCAATTAGTGGTTAGTGGATAGTTAATAAGGCCGCTGCGCGGCTCTTCCGCCCACCGGCGCAAAAGCGCCGTAAGTACTTAGCAATTAGTGGTTAGTGGCTAGTTTACAAGGCGCCGCAGGCGCTTTTCCGCGGCTCTTGCCGCGGTACAAGTACCGCCGCGTGATGCGGCGGAAGAGCCGCGTAGCGACCGAACAACTAACGGCTAACAACTAACTACTAGCTACTTGCGCCGCAACTAGTTGCGGCGCGCGTGGCGTGCGCGCCGGTAGATTCCGGCGATGGGTTTCGCCATCGTTGGCGAAACCCTGGCCGAACTTCCTCCTTCCTCCCTCCTCCTTCCTCCTTTTTTTTGCCCCGGTGTTTTCCTCTTCCTTCCAGAGCATGGATTCCGTGACGGGCCGTGAGTGGCTGCGTGCGGACTTTTTGGCATTGGGGGTAGAGGCGTTGTTGCTGTTGGTGGGTGTGGCGTTCATTTACAGTGCGGGCGCCGAGGTGGGTGGCGATTTGGCGGGCAAGTGGCATCGCCAGGTCGCCTGGATTGTGTTGGGGAGCTGTCTCTATGCGGTCACGGCGGCCACGGACTACCATTTCCTCTGCCGAAAGAGCCACTGGTTCTATTTGCTGGGGCTTCTGCTGTTGCTGTCGGTGCTGGTCTTTGGGCGGACCTTGAACAACACCCGCGGGTGGTTGCGAGTGCCGGGCGTGGGATACCTGCAGCCGGTGGAGTTGGCGAAACCGCTGACGCTCCTTTTTCTGTCGTGGCTGGCGACTCGTCCCGCGTTGCGCAATAGCCGTTGGGGGGAGTGGCTTCCGCCGCTGGTGCTCTTTGCAGTCACGGCGGTGCCGTTCTTCCTGATTTGCCTGCAGCCCGACATGGGCACGGCGCTGGTCTTCCTTCCCGTGACACTGGCGCTGGCGTTCCTGACGGGCCTGCGAAAACGGTGGTTCGTATTGGGGGGGCTGCTGGTGGTCCTGGCATTGCCGCTGGCGTTCTCCCATTTGAGCCACTACCAGCAGGAGCGCGTGAAGGTCTTTTTGGCGGCGCCCTCTCGGAGCCTGTGTCGCGTGGCGTCCCTGGTGTTGCCCCAGTCGACGGGCGAGCATCTCCAGCTGAAGGTGGAGGAATTCCTCTCCACGGAGGACGGCAAGAAGCCCCGTGATGACTGGAATGCGGTGCAGAGCATGCTTGCGGTGGGCTCCGGCGGCATGTTCGGCAAGGGCTACCTGAAGGGCACCCAGCATGTTCTGGGATACCTCCCCAAGACCATCGCGCCCACCGATTTCATCTTCTCCGTCATTGCGGAAGAGACCGGCTTCCTGGGCGGCGGCGCATTGATTATCCTCTTCGCCGTACTCTTCCTGTGCTTCTGCCGAACCGCAATCACCGCCCGGGACCGTCTGGGGTGCGCGCTGGCAACCGGCGTGGCGGTCTTCTTTGCCACTCACGTGATCATCAATCTCTCCATGACCATGGGCGCCGCACCCATCGTGGGCATCCCGCTGCCCTTTGTGAGCTACGGCGGCTCCTTCATGCTGGGGACCATGATGCTTGCCGGCATTGCCCAGAGCGTGCAGATTCACGGCGAGCCCACGGTGGAGGAGCGCATGCGAATGGTGCTGGCGGACTCTTCCGAGGAGGAATAGGATCATGGATCTGCGCGAACTGCTTCATGAAAATGGCGAGCCCGACGAGCGGGGACCGTGGGCGCGCTTCCTGGCGCCTCGGCTGGATCGCGCATTCTGGATCCGTCTGGCGCTCCTGGCACTGGTCACTTTCCTGGTGGTGCGCTTCGTGGCGACGCCCGCATTCACCCACGGCGCCAGCATGGTGCCCACCTACGCAGAACGGGAGTTCCTCCTGATCTGGCACCCCGTTTACTGGTTCCGAGACCCCCGCGTCGGCGATGTGGCTGCGGTGCGCTATCACGGTCAGAAGATCATGTATTTCAAGCGCGTGGTGGCGCTGGAGGGCCAGACGGTGGAATTCCGTGACGGACGGCTCTTCGTGGACGGACAGGAGTCCACGCAATACTGGAACCGCCTGACTCCCTGCAAGTGGAATCTCTCGCCGCGGGTCGTCCCGCCGGGACACGTCTATCTGGTGGGCGACAACCGCGCCATGCCCATGGAGGAGCATCTCTTCGGACACGCCGATCGCCGGCGCCTGGTGGGAATGCCCCTCTGGTGAATCCAAAGGCCTTGGCGCAACAAATTGTCTTTCAAGGAATTCGAGTTTTTTTATGGTGGAACGCAAGGAGATTACTCCCAAATACTGGACATACGACCTAGGCGACGGATGGTGCGCCATGGCGGGCAAGACCGATGTGGACAACGATCTGGTGAGCTTTCGGGTTGCGAAGCAGACGGATCACTGGTTCCATTTGAGCGGCGCTCCCGGCAGCCACGTGCTGCTTCGGGGGCCCGAGGGCGAGGAGCCCACGCGCGCGCTCTTGGAGGCCGCCGCCTCCATTGCCGCCTACCATAGCAAGGCGCGTCAGGCGGGAAGAGTCCCCGTGGATTGCTGTCTGGCAAAGGATGTCTCGAAACCCCACCATGTGCCTGCGGGCACCGTGACGATTGCCCATGCCCGGACCCTGAAGGTGCGGCCGGCGCTTCCTCCGGGATACACGGTCTGAGGACCCGGGAGCCGCGTTCCATGAAGCAGCCCTACCGCTCGCTCTATATCCATGTCCCCTTCTGCCAGGGCGGAAAGTGTGACTATTGCGCATTCGAGTCCCAGGGGAATTCCACGGCATCGGAGCGCGAGGCATACCTGTGCCATTTGGAGGAGGAATTCCAGCAATATGAGGGGGAGTGCGAACCGCTGCGCTCGGTCTTCCTTGGTGGCGGGACGCCCTCCGCGCTCTCGGCAGAGGAGCTCTCGCGGCTGTTGGCACTGGTCCGGAGGCACTTCCAGCTGCTCCCCGATTGCGAATGGAGCTGCGAGGCAAATACTGATTCCCTGGATTCGGAGAAGCTCGCCGCGCTGCTCTCCGGCGGCGTGAACCGCCTGAGCCTGGGTGTCCAGGCCTTCGATCATACCCTGCGCGCCGCCATCGGCCGTCGCGGCAGTCTGGAACGCCTGCCGGCATTGGTCTCCGAGGCGCGCGCACAGGGACTCGCCTCCCTGAATTTCGATCTGATCTACTGCATTCCCGGCGAGACCGCCTCCCAGTGGCAGGAGGAATTGCGCCGCGCCCTGGCGCTTTCTCCCGACCACCTCTCCTGCTATAGTCTCATGGTGCAGGAGGACACTCCGCTGGCAAAACGCCTGGCAGACCGCTACCAGGAGGACGAGGAGCTCTTTCTGGAATGCTGGCATTGGAATGACCGGATCCTGGGGGACGCGGGATTGTCGCGCTACGAGATTGCCAACTTTGCCCGTGAGGGCAAGCGTTGTCGGCACAATTGGGAGATCTGGCATGGCCAGACCTACCTGGGTTGCGGACCGGCCGCGGTCTCCTTCGATGGCGCCGACCGCCGCGCGAATCCCCCGCACCTGTGCGAATGGCTCCGGAATGCGCCGCCGCAGGTGGATTCCCTCCCCGAGAGCGCCCGTCGCCGGGAGATCCTGGCATTTGGGATGCGGACCGTGGAGGGCTGGGGGGCGTCGGAACTCCTGGCGGCCACCGGACTCTCATTGGAAGACGACGTGCTGACTCTCCCCGAATGCCGCGCTTTGCTCCAGGAGGGCCTTCTCGTCTGGCGGGACGGCCGGCTGTCGCCCACCCCCGAGGGACTCCTCCTGGATGACCGGGTCGTCGGGGACCTCCTGGCCTGAGCGCCACCGCCACCGCCCACTCTTGGAAAAAGCCCCCTTGAACGCTATAGTACCCGGCGTTCTGACTCTACCTTTGAACCCGGCCGACGCCTCGCGCGCGAGCCCCAAACCACTCTCTGCAAACTATGAAGAAAATCTCCCTCCTGACCGCGGTTGCCGTGATGATGGCATTCGCATTCACCCTGCAGGCGGCCCCCAAGAAGTCCCGCTACGACGCCACCTGGAATGAGCGCCGCATCCAGGAGATCACCAAGGAGATCCTCCAGCAGGTCCAGAATCAGGAGGCCGAATACCGCAAGAAGTACGAGGAGCAGGGAAAGGGCCAGAATGGCGGCGATTTCGCCTATTATGGTCCCGGCATGACGCCTCCCCAGCAGAAGCAGGAGTCCCTTCCCGAGTTCAAGCTGGATCGCAACAAGATCCGCGCCGCGGTGACCAGTCGCTTCGGTGGAAAGGAGTCCGATTCCATCAGCATGAACAGCAAGGTCCCCCCGCGAGTGGATGTGCGCTCCCGCGCCGAGCTCTGGGAGGAGGCGCGCAATGAGATCGATGCCAAGCCCGAGTATTATGTGGACCGCGAGACCATCGTGCAGCAGGAGATCAAGGACGCCATCGAGAAGTATCCCCTCTACAAGGAGGGCGAGACCGTTGAGATCCGCTTCGCCCACGGCAGCGAGCCCCGCCGCACCTACCGCGGCACCTTCCGCACCGGCGCCGGCGCCTATAAGATCTGGATCGGCCGAGATATGCTGAATATGGACGACCTCCCCGATTTGCTGCGACCCCGCTTCGATGCCAAGCTCAACCAGGAGGCCCGCCAGAAGGAAGTGGACAAGCACATCCTCATTCAGCGCGCCGAGCTGAAGCGCGAGGAGGCCATTGCCGCCCTGACCAAGGAGAAGCAGCAGAAGCAGTTCGATCAGAATCTTCCCCGCGGCTGGGTCTACGTGAACGAGTGCTGGAAGATGCCCTCCGAGATGGTGGACGAGGTCCTGGAGTATCGCAAGCTGGATCTCCAGCTGCGCAACACTCCCCGCACTCCCTCTACCAACTTCAACGTCATTCCCGGACGTTCTAACTAGCGCAAGAAGACGGCGGGGTTTCGTCGCCGTCGCCGTGCAGAAAGAGGGGGGCGGGAGTCATTGCTCTCCTCGTGGCGGGAATCCCCTGCGATTCCCCAGTTGTATCAGGCCCGGAAGGCCCAGTCGTTTATCCGCTGGCCGTCCGGGCTTTCTTGTCCCAGGGCAAATCGCCCCGCATCCACCTTCCTAGAATATTCTTCTCTCCCCCATGACTACCCCTCCCTTCGTGCATCTGCACGTCCACTCCGACTACAGCCTCCTGGATGGCGCGGAGTCGGTCTCCTCCATTATCAAGCAGGCGGTGAAATTCGGCATGCCCGCCGTGGCGCTGACCGACCACGGCACCATGAGCGGCGTCTATGCCCTGACCACCACCTGCGAGGCGCTCGCCCACGACAAGGAACATCCGGCGGAGCTCAAC
>CAZMWS010000056.1:0-2553 GCA_964570085.1 uncultured Lentisphaeraceae bacterium
CTGACCGCGGGCAACGACGCCATCATCGGCGCCGCTGTCCCCGCCGAGCAGGGCGACATCACCGTCACCGCCGACCGCGATGCCGAGGTCACGGGTGATGTCACTGCCGAGAATGGCGTTGCCACCATCACCGCCAAGAATAACGCCACCGTGGAGAATACCACCACCGCCAAGGAGGTGACCATCGAGGCCACCGAGGGTGACCTGGAGGTCACTGGTGATGTGAAGGCCACCGATGGCAATGCTACTCTGACTGCTGGCGACGACGCCACGGTCGCGGGCACTGTCACCGCCGAGAATGGCGATGCCATCATCACCGCCAAGGACAACGCGGAGGTCTCCGCGGATGTCACCGCCAAGAACGTGACGGTCACCACCACCGAGGGCGACCTGACCTCCTCTGGCGCCATCGAGGCCACTGAGGGCGATGTCAAGCTGAACTCCGGTGCCGAGATGGAGCTCTCCGGAACCATCACTGCTCAGGAGAATGTGGATCTCGATGCCGCTGACGGCTTGGAGACCTCCGCCACCATCCTGGCCAAGGAGGGCGATGTGACCGCCGACGCCGGCGAGTCCTTCCAGAGCACTGGCGCCATTGAGGCCACCGAGGGCTCCGTGAAGGTCACCGCTCAGGATGACGCCGCCATCGCCGCCACCGTGAAGGCCGGCGAGGACATCGACGTCACCGCCGTCACTGGCGATCTGGCCACCACCGCCGAGGGCGATCTCACTGCCGAGAATGGCGACATCGAGCTCACTTCCGAGCGCGGCGAGGTCAGTCTCTCCGGCGACGCCAAGGCCGAGAATGGCGATGTGACTGTGGAAGCCGAGAAGAACGCCACGGTTGCCGAGTCCTCCGAGGTCCTGGCGCAGAACGTGACGGTCGACTCCGCCTCCGGTGACATCGTCAACGAGGGCACCATCGAGGCGCAGGGTACCGAGGACTCCAAGGTCACTCTCGACGCCGGCAAGAATGTCCTCAACGAGGGCGAGATCCAGGCCGACAAGACTGTCGAGATCGCCTCCGGCGAAGACACCGTGAACACCGGTTCCATCCAGGCCGGCACCGAGGCCACCGAGCCCTTCACCGAGGGCAGCGTCATCGACTTCAAGGCCGGCGGCGATGTGACTTCCGAGGGCACCCTGGCCGCCGAGACCATCAATGGCCTCGCCAACGGCGATATCACCATCTCCGGCGATGTGGATACCGATAACCTCGATCTCCATACCCTGGAGGGCGACGGCGATATCGACGTCACCGTGGATTCCGATATCGACAACGTGACTCTGGCCACCGATGGCGATGAGTCCGACATCTCCTACGTCGGTAAGGACGTCGATGCGCTGAACGCCGAGGCTAACGGTCAGGATTCCGATATCGCCATCACCGGCGAGGATCTGAATGTGGAGACCGCCATCGCCCATGACGGCAATGTGGATATCACTGGCAATGACCTGAACCTGGGTGAGGTCGGCGCTTACGAGAGCGACAAGGTCACTGGTCTGGCTGGCGTTGCCCACTACGCCAATATCAAGGCCACCGGCGATGTCAACATCGAGAAGAGCGTCACCGCCGATGCCGATCTGGTCATCGACGCGGAGGGTGCTATCACCGATAGCGACAACGCACTCATCACCAGCGGCAACGACACCACGCTGGTCTCCGGCGACCACATCGGCGATGTCACCAACAACAACCCCATCCAGGTTGAGGTCGGCGGAAAGCTCACCGTCAACGCACAGCCCGGCACCCCCGAAACCACGCACTTCGCGTTCATCGAGGGCAATACCGGTGACAACGAGATCCATACCGACAACGACAAGCTGCCCGGCGCAGTCATCTTCAACTCCGTGCCCTGGATGGGAACCGAGAAGCAGATGAGCCGACTGGATCGCAGCTACTCCGAGAAGTTCGCTTCTCTCAACGCACTGCTGGGAATCTTCAATCTCTCCAACCCCATCAGCAGCACTCTGCGCTACTTCCCCCACACCGCTCTGGCCACCGAGGGATACACCAACGCACCTGCGAAGGGCATCGAGATGATCCGCATGACCGGCGAAAAGGGCGGAACCATCCAGGGACTGCCCGAGGGCCTCACCCCCAACACCATCTCCAGCATCTCCGAGTTCGAAGAGTCCTTCTTCTGGCCCCTGCTGGATGATGAGGCCGAATCCGAAGAGGAAGCGCCCGTCGAGGCTCCTGCCGAGACCCCCGCACCCGCCGCTGAAGAGACCGTCGGCGAACTCTAAGGAGTAGACACACAAAAAAGGGGCCCCTTGCGCAAACCAGCGCATGGGGCCCCTTTTTTGTGTGGGAAAAAGGAGAAAGGAGGAAGGAGGAAGGAGGAAGTGAGGACGCTGCGCGGCCTTTCCGCGGCGTTGAAGCGCCGCGGTACTGGTACCGCGGCCTTAGCCGCGGAGGAGCGCCTGCGGCACCTTACTAACTCGCCATTAGCCACTAATTGCTAAGTGCTTACGGCGCGAATGCGCCGGTAGGCGGGGGCACGGGGGGCGCAAGCCCCTCCGTCCTTTGGTTGGGGCTGCCCTGGTCAG
>CAZMWS010000056.1:2653-10518 GCA_964570085.1 uncultured Lentisphaeraceae bacterium
GGGGGCACGGGGGGCGCAAGCCCCTCCGTCCTTTGGTTGGGGCTGCCCTGGTCAGAAACCGTCCCTTCCCTAGAGATGCATGGTCCCGCCGGCAGGCGGAAAGGCGCCTGCGGCACCTTATAAAACCTACTCCCTACTACCTCCTCTCTACAACCTGCGGGGTGGCTACCGCCCCCGCCCCCCTGTTCAGCACTTAGGCCGCAGGCAGTCCGGGGCGCATTATATTTTGGCGTTTTTACCGGGCTGTGGGAGGCTGGTGCCTCTCCGCGTTAGTAAAGAGTCCCTGTTTTTCTATGGTGGCTGTAGTGGTTTTGCCGTAGTGGAGCAGGGATTGTCATCACAAGGGATCCGAAGATGATTACCACCAAGGAAGTTGACAACATGTGCTGCGTGGCGAAGGGCTGTGACCACGGTCCCGCGCCGATTCCGCAGGAAGGAAAGTGGACCCAGGTCCGTCAGATCAACGAGATTTCCGGTCTGACCCACGGTGTGGGCTGGTGCGCTCCCCAGCAGGGCGCTTGCAAGCTGACGCTGAATGTGAAGAATGGCGTCATTGTCGAGGCGTTGGTGGAGACCATCGGCTGCAGTGGCATGACCCACTCTGCCGCAATGGCCGCGGAGATCCTCCCTGGCAAGACCATCCAGGAGGCCCTGAATACCGACTTGGTGTGCGACGCCATCAACACCGCCATGCGCGAGCTCTATCTGCAGATCGTCTATGGCCGCACCCAGAGTGCCTTCTCCGAGGGCGGTCTGGCGGTCGGCGCTGGCCTGGAGGACCTGGGCAAGGGTCTTCGCAGCCAGGTGGGCACCATGTATTCCACCCAGCTGAAGGGCGTCCGCTATCTGGAGATGGCGGAGGGCTACGTGAACCGGATTGCCCTGGACAAGGACAACCAGGTGATTGGCTACGAGTTCGTCAAGATGGGCCCGATGATGGAGGCCATCAAGAAGGGCATGGATGCCAACGAGGCCCTGAAGAAGTTCACCGGCACCTACGGCCGCTTCAGCGCCGAGGCGGGAGCCGTCAAGTACATCGACCCTCGTCACGAATAATCCCAGGGAGGTTAGAAGAAAATGGCTTTGTTCGAAAACTACGAGCGTCGGATTCCGCAGATCGAGAAGGTCTGCGCTCAGTACGGAATCAAGGATCTGGAGAGTGCCCGTCAGTTCTGCATTGACAAGGGCTTCGATCCCTACAAGATCACCGAGGGCATCCAGCCCATCTGCTTCGAGAACGCCAAGTGGGCGTATGTCCTGGGCGCCGCCATCGCCATGAAGAAGGGCTGCACCAAGGCCGCCGACGCCGCCAAGGCGATTGGCGAGGGCCTGCAGGCCTTCTGCATCCCCGGCAGCGTTGCGGACGACCGCAAGGTCGGTCTGGGACACGGAAACTTGGCTTCCATGCTGCTGAGCGAGGACACCAAGTGCTTCGCCTTCCTGGCGGGCCACGAGTCCTTCGCTGCCGCTGAAGGCGCCATCGGCATCGCCACCAAGGCGAACCGCGTGCGCAAGGAGCCCCTGCGCGTCATCCTGAATGGCCTGGGCAAGGACGCCGCCTACATCATCAGCCGCATCAATGGCTTCACCAGCGTCGAGACCAAGTTCGACTACTTCACTGGCGAGCTGAAGATCGTGAAGGAGACCGCCTTCTCCGATGGTCCCCGCGCTGCGGTGCGTTGCTACGGCGCTGACGATGTCCGCGAGGGCGTCGCGATCATGTGGAAGGAGGATGTGGATGTCTCCATCACTGGCAACTCCACCAACCCCACCCGCTTCCAGCACCCCGTGGCCGGCACCTACAAGAAGGAGCGCATCCTGGCCGGACGCAAGTACTTCTCCGTTGCCTCCGGCGGCGGCACCGGCCGCACCCTGCATCCCGATAACATGGCCGCCGGTCCTGCCTCCTACGGCTTCACCGATACCCTCGGACGCATGCACTCCGACGCACAGTTCGCCGGATCCAGCTCCGTGCCCGCACACGTCGAGATGATGGGCTTCCTGGGAATTGGCAACAACCCCATGGTGGGCGCCACCGTCTCCGTGGCCGTCGCCGTGGAAGAGGCCATGAAGTAATCGCGTTTCCATCGTGAACGCACACCGCCGCCCGCCGAAAGCAATCCCCTTGCTGGACCGGGCGGTGTTTTTCTTTTGACGGGACGACCCGGAAAACTTTCTTGTTTTCCCCCCCAGGCGTCCCGCCGGGATCCGCCTCCCTCTCACTCTTTCCTCCGTTTCCTCCCCCGAATGTCCCAGAATTCCCCCTGGCAACCGCTGCTGCCCTACAATTCCGTCTGCTGCCGATACAGCGAAATCGGCACCAAGGGACGGAATCGCGGGAGTTTCGTGCGGCATTTGATCGAGGGATTGCGGAGGTGCCTGGGGGAATCCTTTGCGGAGGGCCGCTACGAAGTCGAGCGCGGGCGGGTCTTTTTGTATCCGGGCGAGGAGGGCCGGTTGTTGGACGAGAGCCAGCTGGCGGCCCTGCGCCGTGAGATCCCGGCATTGCCGGGCATTGCGTCGGTCTCGCCGGGGTGGCATTGCGAGCGGACGTTGGAGGCGCTGGAGGAATACGTCTTCCGGACCTTCCCTGCGGTGGCACAGGCATTCCTGGAGCGCTTCTCGCGCCCCGAGGAGCGCACGTATGCCATGCGGGTGAACCGCTGCGACAAGGCCTTCCCGCTCCATTCCACCGAAATCGAGAAGCACTTCGCCATGCGGCTGCTTCCGGAACATCCGGAGCTCACGCTGGATCTCAAGAAGCCCGCCTTGCGCATTGGCGTGGATTTGCGGCGCAGCGGGATCTTCGTGGACTACGAGCGCATCGAGGGCGCCGGCGGATTGCCCACGGGCTCCGGCGGCGATACCCTGGCGCTGCTCTCCGGCGGCATCGATTCTCCCGTGGCGTGCTACGAGATGATGCGCCGCGGCGCATACGTGGACTTCGTTACCTTCCATAGCGCGCCCTATACCCCCGAGGCCGGACTCTCCAAGATCTGCGATCTGGTCCGGATCCTGAACCACTTCCAGCGGCGCGGACGCATCGTTGCCGTGAATCTGCTGCCATTGCAGAAGGCCATCCGGGATAACTGCGACGAGAAATTCCGCACGGTCCTGTATCGCCGGAACATGATGCGTCTTGCTACGGTGGTGGCGGGGCGCTTTGGTTCCGAGGCGCTGGTGACGGGGGAGAATTTCGGTCAGGTGGCCAGCCAGACCCTCACCAACATGCGGGTCATTCAGCAGGCGACCCCCATGATGATCCTCCGGCCACTGTTGGTCTACGACAAGCTGGACATCATCGACGTCGCCCAGAAGATCGGCACCTTCCCCATTTCCCAGATCGCGGTCCCCGATTCCTGCACTGTCTTCGCTCCCGTGGCGCCCACCACACACGCTTCCCTGGGACTGGTGCAGGCCAATGAGGCGCGGCTGGATCTGCCCGCGCTGCTCCGGCAGTGCCTGGAACAGAGCACCATGCTGGATCCCCGGAACTACGAGTCACGCCCCTTCCCGCAACTCCTGGAGGAGCCGCTCCCACTATGAGCGACACCCCCGAAAATGCGGCCACCACGCCAGTCCGCTGCCTCCGGGACTTCTCTTTGGAGGAGCTGAAGGCGCTGGTGGTCTCCCTGGGCGAAAAGCCCTTCCGGGCGACGCAGATCCAGGACTGGCTCGCCGGACGACTGGCGGCCTCCTACGACGAGATGAAGAATCTCCCGCGCGCCTTCCGCGAGCGCCTGGCACAGGTGGTGCCCGCCTTCTCCCTGAAGACGGTGGCGCGCCTCCAGGATCCCGAGGACGGCACGGTGAAGTGGCTCTCCGAACTCTCGGATGGCCATACTGTGGAGACGGTCCTCATGCGGATTCCAGAACGCTCCACCGTCTGCATTTCCACCCAGGTGGGATGCCCCGTACAGTGCGTCTTCTGCGCCAGCGGCCGCGGCGGACTGGTCCGGAATCTGTCGGTCGCCGAGATCATGGACCAGGTGATTCTGGCCAGCCGCGAGAATGGCGGCCGCGTGGACAACATCGTGGTCATGGGAATGGGCGAGCCACTGCTGAATCTGGATGCGCTCATCCCCGCGCTGCGGGCGCTGGCCTTCGGCGTCCGGCGCGTCACCATCTCCACCAGCGGAATCGTCCCCGGAATCCTCCGTCTGGCGAAGGAGGGCGATCCCTGGAATCTGGCGCTCTCGCTCCATGCCGTGGATGACGAGATGCGCGGACGGATCATTCCCGCCCATCACCGCTATCCGCTTTCGGAGATCTTCGCGGCCATGAAGGTCTACCGTGAGAAACTGGGCGACTTCCGGCATCTCACTCTGGAATACGCGCTGGTGGCCGGCCAGAATGACTCCCCGGGCGCCCTGGAGAAGCTCGCCCGCATTGCGTCGGATCTCCAGGCGAAGGTGAATTTCATTCCCTGCAATCCCAACGACAGCCGTCTGACGGCGCCCACCCAGCGCCGTTGCCAGGAGGCAGTCGCCTTCCTGGAATCCCGCGGCGTCACCGCCACCCTTCGGCGTTCCCGGGGACAGGGCATCCTGGCCGCCTGCGGACAGCTCCGCCAGCAGCGCCAACAACAGCAGTCCCTTTCCTAGCACTTCGTTCCTGCAACCATCCACCCCATACGGAGAATCGTCAGATGAACAGAACGCTCCTCGCATTCGCTTTTTCTCTCTTCGCCTTCGCGGCGATTTCACTTCCAGCCCAGACCACACAGGAGGATACCAGCAAAATGTCGGCACCCGAAGCCAATCCCGTCGTCCGCATCATGACCACCAAGGGTGATATGATGGTGGAGCTCTATGAAGACAAGTGCCCCAACACCGTGGCGAACTTCATCAACCTGGCCGAGTCCGGCTTCTATGTCGGACAGTCCTTCCACCGCATCATCCCCGGCTTCATGGCACAGGGCGGTTGCCCCAATTCCAAGGAGGGCTCCATGGGCACTCCCGGCACCGGCGGTCCCGGATACCGCATCGCCGACGAGTTCGACAAGTCCCTGCGTCACGTGGGCCCCGGAGTCCTCTCCATGGCCAATAGCGGCCCCAATACCAATGGTAGCCAGTTCTTCATCACCTTCGTGGATACTCCCTGGCTGGATGACCACCACACCGTCTTCGGAAAGGTCATCAGCGGATTGGAGGTCCTGAAGGCCCTGGAGTCCATCGGCACCCGCAGCGGCAACTGCACCGAGCGCGTCCTCTTCAATGTGGAGGTCGTCTCCAAGCGCAACCACGAGTACGTGGTCAAGAAGCTCTAGCACGATCGAATCGCACCCTCCCTCCGGAATCCATGGCCCCGCAAGAGAAACTCCATCCTGCTACACGACGCGCGATCCCGCCGGCACTGCTGGCGGCGCTGGCGCTGTCGTTGTTGCTGGGCGTGGTCTCTTGCCGGAGCCTGGTGGCGCCCCCGGGATACGCCTCCCGGGGCAGCGGCACCGCCGGACGCATCGAATTCCCGGAGGGCGTCTCCCTGGAAGCGCAATACGTCCTCCTCGCCTGGTATGAATCCCAGCACGGCGAGGAGGCGCGCCGTCGGGCGGGCGATGCCTACGGCGTGGTGGTCAATGCCCTCCGGGATCGCGGCGCGCTGTTGCGCGGCATGGCGGCACGGGAGTTGGCGGAGCGCTACCCCGCTTTCGCGTATGTGCCACCCAATGGCGGACTTGCCTTCCTCTATGGCGCACTGGGCGCACGGCAGGACTACGAGCAGGCGCTTGACATGCTGGCGGAGTGTCGGCGGGTTCTGGAGAGCCAGCGCACACTGGAGGTGCCCCTGCAGGAATGCGCGGTGTATCTGGAACAGACTGCCAGCGCACAGGAGGCGGCGCACTTCCGCCAGTGGGCGAACAGCCATTCGCGCCTGGAGATCGCTTCTTCCGACCCGGAGAGCCTCCGACTGCTGGACTCCTGCCGTCGCGCGCTGTTGCTGAAGCAGCGGCTCGCCGCGGCTACTGCGGATGCCGAGGAGTGTCTCCAGGACGATGCGCAGGGCGCGCCGCGGGTTCTTCAGGAGCTGGATGAGACCGACAAGGCCATCCTTCCCGAGGACCTGGCGGAATTGAATCTCATTGAAGACCAGGAGACCCTTCCGCAATGGCAGAGCCTCCAAACGAATTTCCCCGCGCGGGTCGTGTCGCGAGTCGCCGCGCGGGTGGAGGCGCTCTCTCTTTCCGAGGGCGAGGTGCTCCTTTCCAATGCCCTCCATGAATGGGATGGCGAGCCGCGCCTGAAGACCGCTTCCCAGGCATCCCGCGAGTCGCTGACCGCGGTGCTGGAGGGGCTCTTCCGTCGACGGGTCCACGAACTCCGCCAGGAGTCCCAGCATGCGGAGGAGACCGGCGGCTACGCGGGCGCCATTCAGCGGGTGCGACAGCGCCTGTCGTCCCTGGAAATGGGCGATTTTGGCGACTGGGAGTGCTATCGTCGGCAGGGAATGCTGGAACAGCTGACCGAGCTTTTGCGGACGCAGTCGGAGAGCCTCCTGGAGGGCGCAAGGAAACACTACTTGGCGCGCCAGCGGGAACTCCTGGACTCCGGTCATCCGGCGCTGGCACTGGAGATCGGCGAACTGCTCGCGTCGCTACTTGGCGAAGCGCCCCTGGAATCCACCGAGGCCGAGCAGCGCGCAAAGGCGATGCTGAAGGAATCGTCGGCGCTCTATATCCTGCGGCTGGGGACCATTACCGCCACCGATCCGGGACAGGGCGCCAGCTGGCGCGGCGATCTGGAGGTGGCGCTCTCCAAGGCACTTTCCGAGGGCGGATGGAGCGCACTCCTGGGACTCGCTTCTTCTCTAGAAAATGACCCCCTCCCCAACGCTTGGCGCCTGGATCAGTGCGAACTGCTGGAACACGATGGCGGACAGGTGGAGACCGCGCGCAGCGAGGAGACCCGCCAGGGTTACGGCGAGGCCACTCTGGAGGAGTCCGGCGACCATGCCTTCGTTCAACGACAGTGGGCCCAGCGGGTGGAGCGGATTGCCTCCACGCGGGTGGGGCACCTCCGCATTCGGGGACGACTGGCCCGCGGTGACGAATCCCGCGTGGTGGAGTGCAATGCCTTCTATCCGCAGACCTTTCTGCAGGAGACCGTCCTCTCCGAAAATCCCGACGCCGCACGCTACCGCTGCCAGGATCAGCGGGAACTCAAGACGGTCACCGCGCCCCCCGCGCTCCGGAAGGACCGCGTGTGGTCCCAGGGCGAAATGATGGACTTTGCGCGCCGACAGGGACTCTCGGAATTCGCTTCCGGACTCCTGGACGCATTCCTGGAGGAGTCCTGCCGTCAGCAGATCGACCGCATTGCCCGCATGGGCGAGGACTCCTGGCAGAATCTGGGGACCCTGGAGGAGAGCGCACGACTCCTCCATGCCCTGGAAGCCCTCGACCTCCCCACAGACTCCCCACTGGAACAAACCCGACTCTCCTTGCTCCCAAAACTCCAGTGCGCTATCGCCGCGGCACTGCGGTAAAAGCGCCGGCGAGGCGTCGGCGCAGGAGTAGGGAGTAGGTAGCAGGGAGTAGGTTTGCAAGGTGCCGCAGGCGCTCTTCCGCCGCTCAGGCGGCGGTGCCTTTTGCCTCCATTGCCCATTGCCCATTGCCCTAGGCAAAACTTTTAATTCCTAACTTCCAACTGCGGCGCACTCTAGCGCCGCTTAATGCACGCGCCGGTAAATTCCGGCGCGGGGTTTCGCCGCGCGAAACCCTGGCCTAACTTCCTCCTTCCTCCTTCCTCCTTTTTCCCAAAGGCGGGCGCAACTTAGCGCCGCTTAATGCACGCGCCGGTAAATTCCGGCGCGGGGTTTCGCCGCGCGAAACCCTGGCCTAACTTCCTCCTTCCTCCTTCCTCCTT
>CAZMWS010000057.1:0-10377 GCA_964570085.1 uncultured Lentisphaeraceae bacterium
ACCAGATGCACTCCGTGAACGACTGGGTGGCCTCCTGGAATTGCTTCCCGCATCTGTCGCTGGGCGGCCTCTATCCCAATGCCCCCCTGGAAGACGTGCTGGCGGAGTGCAAGCGCATTCGCTCCCTGGGACTCCTGGGCGTGAAATTCCATCCCGAATACCAGGAGTTCCACATTTTGGAGGAGCGTCTCGATCCCCTCTGGGAGACCCTGGCGGATCTGGAGTTGCCCGTGCTCTTCCATGCAGGCAGCGACATCGGCTTCCTGGGCATGGAGGCGCACTCCACTCCCGCGGATTTTGCACGGCTGGCGGAGCGCCATCCCCGCCTGACCATCATTTGCGCGCATCTGGGTGGCTGGCGGAATTGGGATGAAGCGGAGCGGGATTTGGCGGGTGCGCCGGTCTATCTGGATACCTCCTTCTCCCGCGCCTGGATGACCGATCAGGAGCAATTCGAGCGCATCATCCGCAAGCACGGCGTGGAGCGCGTGCTCTTTGGCACGGATTCCCCCTGGTCGCCGTTGTCCGTAGCCGTCCGCGAGGTCGAGGAGACCGGTCTCTCCCGCGCCGAAAAGGACGCCATCTTCTACGGCAATGCGGCGAAGCTCTTCCATCTGCCGGACCTCGCCTAGAATCCTCCTTTCTGCAGAAGTGAGAAAGTACTCCCTCTTGGCCATGTCTGACGACGACCTGCTTCGGCAGTGCCGTTTTGAGGCATGCCGTGGGGTGGGGCCTGGTGGTCAGAAGCGGAACAAGACCTCCACTGCCGCCAGAGTCACGCATCTGGAGAGCGGATTGTCTGCCTGGGATGACGCGACTCGCTCGCAGCACCAGAATCTCCGCCACGCCCTCCGGAAGCTCCGCTGGGAGATGGCGGTGAATCTGCGCCCCGAGGCGGGCGAAGCCGCTCCGGAAATCGCGCTCTCACCCGTCCCGAAACAGGGTTCGCCGGAGTTCCTGCTCTGGATGGGGCGGATCTTCGATGCACTCTTCGACGCCGAATTCCAGATGGCGACGGCCGCCGAACGCCTGGGGTGTTCTGTCTCCCAGCTGACGCGGCTGTTGGGCAAAGACGACCTGGCTTGGCAGAAGCTCGCCGAGGCCCGCCAAAAACGGCAACTCCCGCCTTTGCATAGGTAGCACCGGCGCGTGAATGCGCCGTAAGTACTTAGCCATTAGTGGTTAGTGATTAGTTTTACAAGGTGCCGCAGGCGCTCTTCCGCGGCGTGGAGCCGCGGTAACGGATGCAGCCTTCGTAACGGCGCCTCGCATCTGAGCATTTCTTCCTAGCAGGGGACCCAAGATAATGCGCTGACGGGCGAGGGCTTAAAAAAATGAAAGGACGGGAGGCTGCCGCCCCCGCTCCCCTGCTTAGTTTTTTCCGCCTACCGGCGGTTCCATTTGGCATCTTTTTCTTCGCGCGCCAATTTGGGCGCGCACAATGCAGCGCGCCGCAGGCGGTCCTTACTTCCTCCTTTCTCCTTCCTCCTTCCTCCTTTTTTGCATTTTATGTCGACACTTGAATTAGCGCAGAAGGCGAAGCGTGCCTCCATTCCTCTTTCCGATACCTCCTTGGAGCTGCGCAAACGTGCGTTGCTGGCCATGGGTGAGGCGTTGGAGGCGCACTCCGAGGAGATCTTCCGGGAGAATCAGAAGGACCTTTCGGAGTGTGGGGATGACATCAGCGATGCGTTGCGGAAGCGTCTGGTTTTCAACGAGAAGAAGCTACGCGATGTAGTAGCGGGCTTGCAGGCGTTGTCCAAGCTCCCGGATCCCCTGGGGAAGGTCCTGACACGGACCGAGCTGGCCACGGGGTTGAACTTGCGCCGCGTGAGCTGTCCCATCGGTGTCATCGGCATTGTCTTTGAGGCGCGTCCCGATGCGTTGGTGCAGATCTCCTCCCTGTGCCTGAAGAGTGGCAATGCCGTGTTGTTGAAGGGCGGCCGCGAGGCGTTGCACACCAACCGGATTTTGGCGGATGTCATTGTGGAGGCCACGGAGGGCATTGGGATTCCTGCGGGGTGGCTGCAGTTGCTGGAGACCCGCGAGGAGGTCCAGGGGATGCTCTCCCTCAATGACTACATCGACCTCATCGTGCCTCGGGGCTCCAATGCCTTCGTGAAGCACATCATGGAGAATACCACCATCCCCGTGCTGGGACACGCCGCCGGTATCTGCCATGTCTTCCTGGACGACAGCGCCGATGCCGATATGGCCACCGCCATCGCCGTGGACGCCAAGACCCAGGCTCCCGCCACCTGCAATGCCATGGAGACTCTCCTGGTCCATAAGGACGCCGCCGCGCGGCTGCTCCCGGGCGTCTGCAAGGCGCTGTTGGCCGCCGGTGTCAAGTTGCGTGGCGACGAGAAGAGCCGTGCGATCTTCCCGGAGATGGAGGCGGCCACCGAGGAGGACTGGTCTACGGAGTATCTGGCGCTGGAGGTCTCCGTCAAGGTAGTGGACGATGTGCAGGCGGCCATCGACCACATCAACCACTACGGCTCCCACCACACCGATGCCATTGTCACCCGGAATCCGGAGCACGCCAGCCTCTTCCAGCGGCAGGTGGATTCCGCCGATGTCTTCTGGAATGCCTCCACCCGCTTTGCCGATGGCTTCCGTTATGGCCTCGGGGCGGAGGTGGGGATCTCCACCTCCAAGATCCATGCTCGCGGACCGGTGGGCCTGGAGGGCCTCACCAGCTACAAGTGGTTGCTGGAGGGAAAGGGCCAGACTGTGGCGCCCTTCGCGGACGGCACCCAGAAGTTCACTCACAAGCCCCTCTAGCCAGTAGATAAAATCCCCCCGAGAGGGCAGGGGACCCCCTTCTCCTCTCTTTCCCCTTCGCATTGCGGCGTCGCGCGCTTTTCCGCGTCGCCGCATTTCTGTTTTCCAGTCTGGCGGGCATTTCGCGCGCGCGTCGCGTACGCGAGATTTTGAGGAGAGGCGTGGTGAAACTCCTGTCAGGGGATAAAGTACGCCTTTCCCGATTTCTCGGGATTTTTTTCTTTTTCCCCCGGTCCACTGATTCTTCCCCCTTTCCCTCTTTCTTTTCACGACTATGCAGTACGATGCGAATGGCGCTCTTCTGAGCACGGCGATCCCCGAGCTTTCCGCCCCCAAGAGTGGAAAGGTGCGCGATGTCTATGATCTGGGCGACTCCATCCTCTTTGTGGCCACCGACCGCATCAGCGCCTACGACTGTATCATGCCCAACGGCATTCCCGGAAAGGGCCGTGTGCTGACCCAGGTGAGCCTGAACTGGTTCTCCCTGCTGAAGGGCATCCGGAACCACCTGATCACCGCCGATGTGACCAAGTATCCCGCCGTTCTGCAGAAATACGCCAAGGATCTGGATGGCCGTTCCATGCTGGTGAAGAAGCTCCGGATGCTCCCTGTGGAGTGCATTGTCCGCGGCTATCTCACGGGCTCCGGCTACGAGAGCTACAAGAAGTGCGGCGCCGTCTGCGGAATTCCGCTGCGCGCCGGATATGTGAATGCCGACAAGCTGGATGAGCCCATCTTCACTCCCACCACCAAGGCCGAAGAGGGCCACGATATGCCCATTTCCCTGGACGAGCTGAAGAAGACCATCGGCGCTGACATGGCCGAGAAGCTCTGCAAGGCCTCCATCGATCTCTATCTCCAGGCCGCCGACTACGCCCGCGCCCGCGGAATCATCATCGCCGATACCAAGTTCGAGTTCGGCGTGGACGAGGATGGCGAGCTGGTGCTGGCCGACGAGGTGCTGACTCCCGATTCCAGCCGCTTCTGGCCCCAGGAGTCCTACGTGCCCGGAAAGAATCCCCCCAGCCTGGACAAGCAGTTCGTCCGCGACTACCTGGATTCCATCCACTTCAACCGCCAGCCCCCCGCGCCCGAACTGCCCGCCGACATCGTGGCCAAGACCGTCGAGAAGTACGAGAGCGCCCTGGCGAAGCTGAAGGCATAGCCATCCCTTCTCGTACGCACCGCCAATCCCTGTTATTCTCCCCTCCTTCCCCTCCTGCCATGAGCGACCACGAAGTCTTCCAGAGCCCGTTTTCCACCCGCTACGCCAGCCGGCAGATGCAGCGCATCTTTTCCGAGCAGCACAAGTTCTCCACCTGGCGGAAGCTGTGGGTGGCTCTGGCGGAGACCGAACAGCAGCTGGGGCTGGATATCACCGACGAGCAGCTCAACGAGTTGCGCGCCCACATTGAGGACATCAACTTCGAGGTGGCCGAGGCGCGGGAGCGTGTGGTTCGCCACGATGTGATGAGCCATGTCTATGCCTACGGCCAGCAGTGCCCGGCGGCGAAGGGCATCATCCACTTGGGCGCTACCTCCTGCTACGTGGGTGACAACACGGACCTGATTCTCATGCGGGAGGCATTGACGCTCCTGCGCGGAAAGCTGATCACCGTGGTGGAGAACCTGGCGGAATTCGCCGAGAAATACGCGGATCTGCCGACCCTGGCATTCACTCACTTCCAGCCCGCCCAGCCCACCACCGTGGGAAAGCGCGCCACCCTCTGGATGCAGGATGTGCTCTCCGATGTGGCGGATCTGGACTACGTGCGGCAGGGACTCCGGCTGTTGGGCAGCAAGGGCACCACGGGCACCCAGGCGAGCTTCCTGGAGCTCTTCAATGGCGACCACGAGAAGTGCCGCCGCCTGGATGCCATGGTCGCCGAGAAGATGGGCTTCCCCGGATGCTACGCGGTCTCTGGCCAGACCTACTCCCGGAAGGTGGATGCGCGGGTGCTGTCCGTGCTCTCCGGCATTGCCCAGACCGCCACGAAGTTCTCCAATGACATCCGTTTGTTGCAGCACCTGAAGGAGGTGGAGGAGCCCTTCGAGAAGTCCCAGATTGGCTCTTCCGCCATGGCCTACAAGCGGAATCCCATGCGCAGCGAGCGCATGGCCTCCATTGCGCGCTTCGTCATCTGCAACTCCCTGAATCCCGCCATGACCGCCGCCACGCAGTGGTTCGAGCGCACTCTGGATGACTCCGCCAACAAGCGCATTGCGGTGGCGGAGAGCTTCCTGGCTGTGGACGGCATTCTGGATCTCTTCGCCAATGTCTCCCATGGCCTGGTGGTCTATCCCAAGGTCATTGCGCGGCGTCTGGCCTCCGAGCTGCCCTTCATGGCCTCCGAGAATATCATGATGGACGGCGTGAAGGCCGGCGGTGACCGTCAGGAGCTCCATGAGGCCATCCGTGAAAATGCGCAGGCTGCCGCGGCCCACGTGAAGTTGGAGGGCGGTGAGAACGATCTCCTGGAGCGTCTGGCGCGGGATCCCCATTTTGCCGGCATGAAGCTGGATCTCGGCGAGACCCTCCGCCCCGAGAAATATGTCGGCCGCGCTCCCCAGCAGGTCCGTGAATTCTTGGCGGAGGAGGTCCGGCCCTTCTTGGCCGCCAATGCCGCCAGCGCCGTGGCCGGAAACGATGTCTCTCTCTAGCGCGTCGCCTCGGCAAAATCACTAATCCCCCTTTCCCCTTTCTCAACGAATTCCCTCCTCAAAGGAGCACAGATTCCCATGCCCGCCCATCAGGAAGAAAAAATCCTCGTGCTGGACTTCGGTTCCCAGTACAGTCAGCTCATTGCCCGGCGCGTTCGAGAGTGCCATGTCTTTAGCCAGGTGGTCCCCTGTAATTCCACCGCGGCGCAGCTGTCGGCCCTGAAGCCCACGGGAATCATCCTCTCTGGCGGTCCTGCCAGCGTGTATGAGGAGGGCGCTCCCCAGCTGGATCCCGCGATCTTGGAGATGGGCGTGCCCGTGTTGGGCATCTGCTACGGCATGCAGATCCTGGTGAAGAATCTGGGCGGAAAGGTCTCTCCTGCTCCTGAGCGCGAGTATGGCCGTGCGACCCTCCATATTCAGAAGGCGGCCGAGCTCTTCCGCGGCATGGATCCCGAGCAGATCGTCTGGATGTCCCATGGCGACAAGGTGACCATGGAGCCCAGCTCCATCGAGACCCTGGCAGTGACCCAGAACTGCGAATTTGCGGCCTGCCAGCTGAAGGGAAAGGCGCTCTACGGCATCCAGTTCCATCCCGAGGTAGTCCATTCTCCCAACGGCACCCAGATCATCCGGAACTTCTGCCTCAATATCTGCGGTTGCCATGGCCTCTGGAACATGAGCTCCTTCATCGAGGACTCCGTGAAGCGCATCCGCGAGACGGTTGGCAATGAGCGCGTGATCCTGGGACTCTCCGGCGGCGTGGACTCCAGCGTGGCCGCCGCACTGATCCACAAGGCCATCGGCCGTCAGCTCACCTGCATCTTCGTGAACAACGGACTCCTCCGGAAGAACGAGGCCGAGCGCGTCCAGGAGCTCTTCGGACGGAATTTCCAGATGGATCTTCGCTACATCGACGCCACCGACCGCTTCCTGGACAAGCTGGCGGGCGTTGACGAACCCGAGGCCAAGCGCCACATCATTGGCAAGGAGTTCGTGGAGGTCTTCGCCGATGCCGCCCGCAGCGTGGACGATGCCACCTTCCTGGCCCAGGGAACTACCTATCCCGATGTCATCGAGTCCATGCCCATCAATGGCAATCCCGCCGCCATGATCAAGAGCCACCACAATGTGGGCGGTCTCCCGAAGGATTTGAAATTCAAGCTCCTGGAGCCCCTGAACCAGCTTTTCAAGGACGAGGTCCGCGAGGTGGGCCGCACGCTGGGTCTGCCCGACGAGGTGATTCTCCGCCAGCCCTTCCCGGGCCCCGGACTGGGCGTGCGCCATCTGGGCGCGGTCTCCCGCCGGACGCTGGATCTGCTGCGGGAGGCGGATGCCATCTTCGTGGAGGAGGTCAAGAAGGCCGGCTTTTACTACAAGGTCTGGCAGGCATTCTGCGTCTTCCTGCCCGTGCGCTCCGTGGGCGTCATGGGCGACCAGCGCACCTACGATTACGCCGTGGCGTTGCGTGTGGTGGACTCCCAGGACGGCATGACCGCCGACTGGGTGAATCTGCCGGACGACCTGCTGCGTCGCGTCTCCAACCGCATCATCAACGAAGTGCGCGGCATCAACCGCGTGGTGTTGGACATCACCTCCAAGCCCCCAAGCACCATCGAGTGGGAGTAGGCTTCTCGTGGGTCCCGTCACGATTCTAGATTACGGCGCCGGAAATCTCACCAGCGTCCGGCTGGCCTGTCAGCGTTTTGGGGTGGAACCGCGTATGGCCACCTGCGCTGACGAGGCATTGCCGGAGGGCGCGGTGATTTTCCCGGGCGATGGCTCTGCCCGCAGCGCCATGTCGGCGGTGAAGGAGCGTGGCTACGACCGTCTGTTGAAGGAGGTTCTTGCCGCTGGTCGTCCGGTGCTGGGCATCTGCATCGGCATGCAGCTGCTCTTTGACTGGAGTGACGAGGATGGCGGTGTCCCCGCCCTGGGCTTCTTCCCGGGGAAGGTCCGGCGGTTCGAATTCCCCCAGGATCCTTCGCTGAAGATCCCCGAGATGGGCTGGAATGCGGTACATTTCCGGACGAATCACCCGCTTTCCCGTGGAATCCCCCAGGGGACGCCCTTCTATTTCGTCCACTCGTATTACTGCGATCCCGCGGAATCCACGGATTTGCGGGGAGAGACGGAATACGGCGGGCTACATTTCTGCTCCGTTGCGGGGCGTGGAAACCTCTTCGCTACCCAATTCCACCCGGAGCGTTCCGGAGAATGGGGCTTGCGGCTCTTCCAGAATTTCCTGGAATGGAATGGAAAGGAGGAGGGCTAGGCCATGTTGCTGAAGCGAGTCATCGTCTGTCTTGACGTGAAGAACCGCCGTGTCACCAAGGGCGTCAAGTTCAAGGACAATGTTGATGTGGGTGACGTGGTGGAGCTGGCCGATCGCTACTGCCGCGAGGGCGCCGACGAGCTGGTCTTCTACGACATCATGGCCTCCGCGGAACACCGCCCCATCGATTTGGAGATGGTGGCCGATGCGGCGCGAAAGGTCTTCATTCCCTTCTGCGTGGGCGGAGGCATCCGCTCTGCCGTCGACATGCGCAATGCGCTATTGGCGGGCGCCGACAAGGTCTCTTTGAATTCCCTGGCGGTCCAGAATCCCGCCGTCCTTACCGAGAGCGCCAATGCCTTCGGTCGGCAGTGCGTGGTGTTGGGGCTGGATGCCAAGCGCGTGGGAGTCTCTTCCGAATTCCCCTCCGGATACCAGGTCTTCATCCATGGCTATCGCACTCCCACGCAGTGGGATGTGGTGGAATGGGCGCGGCATGCCGTGGAGTTGGGCGCCGGCGAGATCTGCCTCAATGCCATCGATACCGATGGCGTCCGCAATGGCTACGAGCTGGAGATCACGCGGAAGGTAGCCGATGCGGTCTCCGTGCCTGTCATCGCTTCCGGCGGCGCAGGGACCGTCCAGCATCTGGTCGATGCATTCCAGGAGGGACACGCCGATGCCGCTTTGGTGGCATCCATGGTCCATCGTGACGGATACACTTGTAATGGCATTAAGGAGGAGATCCATCGGCTCGCTCCTTCTCTGCCGCTTCGCTTTTGTTAGAGGACCGGCCTTTGCGCCGGGCAATGCCTTATCTAGGAGAAACACCCAATCATGTCAACCATCGTCGTCGTCGGAACCCAATGGGGGGATGAAGGAAAGGGGAAGATCGTGGACTTCCTGGCTGCGCAGGCCGATGTGGTGGCGCGCTTCCAGGGCGGAAGCAACGCCGGCCACACCGTCGTTGCAGACGGGCACGACTTCAAACTCCATCTGCTGCCCTCCGGAATCCTCTATCCCGGATGCACCTGCATCATCGGAAACGACGTGGTGCTGGATCCCGTGTGCCTGTTGAAGGAGCTGGACGACCTCAAGGCGGTGGGAAAGACCGCCGAGGGCCTGCGCATCTCCAATCGCGCCCACGTGGTCATGCCCTATCATAAGCTCATGGACAGTCTCCAGGAGCGTTGGAAGGGCGATGGAAAGGTGGGCACCACCGGCCGCGGCATCGGTCCCTGCTATGCGGACGCCGCCGACCGCATTGGCATCCGCGTGGTCTCCTGGATGGACCGCGATGCCTTCGCGAAGGAATTGAAGTCCACGCTGGCCTACAAGAACAAGATCCTGGAGGCCTTTGGCGAGAAGCCCCTGGAATTCGAGCCCATCTTCGAAGAATACTGCGGCTATGCCGATCGCCTGCGTCCCTACGTCTGCGATACTGGCGCTTTGGTCTCTCGGCTGATTGCCGAGGATCGGAAGGTCCTTTTCGAGGGTGCCCAGGCCGCCATGCTGGATCTCTCTCACGGCACTTACCCCTTCGTGACCAGCTCTCATCCTACCGCCGGCGCCGCCTGCGTGGGACTGGGCATTGGTCCCAGGTGCATCCACAAGGTGGTGGGCGTTGTGAAGGCGTATGCCACTCGCGTGGGCGAGGGACCCTTCCCCACCGAATTGCTCAATGAGACCGGCACGCGCCTCCGGGAGATCGCCCACGAATACGGCGCCACCACCGGACGTCCCCGTCGTTGCGGATGGCTGGATCTGGCGGTGATCCGGTATGCGGTGCAGCTCAATGGACTGGATTGCATCGCCCTGACTCGTCTGGATATCCTGGATTCCTTCCCCGAAATCCAGATCTGCACCGGCTATCGGTATCAGGGTGAAATCCTGCAGGAGTTCCCTGCCAGTCTGAAGGTGCTGGGAGAGGTGGAGCCCATCTACGAGACCCTCCCCGGCTGGATGGCGGACACCACCCAGTGCCGCGAATTCTCCCAGCTCCCCGCGAACTGCCAGAAATACGTGGAGCGCATCGGCGAAATCGCTGGCGCACCCGTCGGAATCGTCTCCGTGGGACCCGAACGAGACCACACTATCGTTCGACAGAAGATGTTCTAGAAGACAGAATTCCCGACGATAGAAAAAAAGGCCGCCGCTGGAAATTCCCAGCGACGGCCCTTTTTGTTTTCTAGGGGGATTCTCCTTAAAAAAGTGAAAATTCCTCCGGGGATTCCTTGCCTTTGGGGCGAAAAGTGCGCATACTATTCTTAGCGCCGGACGCGATTCTATGGAGGCGTTCCGCGAGTGCACTGAAGAGCCACGCCATGACTCCCCATACGCCATGAGACAAGTCCTTCCCCGACAGAAGATTCTATTTCTGGGGACACTGCGCCTGTTTCTGGTGGGGATGATGCTATTTGCCCTATGCGCTCCTCTCTCGGCAAATCTCCCGTATGACTGCACTCGGTGCAGCGGGACCAGCGAGTGCGATTGCGACGGCGAGGGCTCCGGCGACGATACCTCCATTGACGGAGACGAGGGCGGAGTCTTCGGCGATGGAGTCAACGGTGGGGATTCCTCTCGTAGTGGTGCGTCCTTCGGGAGCTTGCGCTTCTCGGTGCCCTTCGGCGAGGCGGCGCATGAGCCCTTGCGCC
>CAZMWS010000058.1:0-10313 GCA_964570085.1 uncultured Lentisphaeraceae bacterium
GAAACCGAATTGTGGCGTGGCTCCATCCGGAGGAGGGCCGCAGCAACGAGTCCTTCCAGCTCTTCCGCTCACAGGTCTGCCTGGGCATCGGCGGCGCCACGGGCCTGGGATACTCCAAGGGATACATGAAGACCTATCTCCCGGAACCCCACACCGACTTCATCGTGGCAGTCATCGGCGAGGAATTCGGCTTCCTGGGACTCCTGACCATCCTGACGGAATACCTTCTGCTCTGCGGCGGCATTGCGGAGGTGGGCACGCAGTGTCGACGGCGCGAGGACCTGCTTCTCTGCCATGGTGTGGCCATCCTGATTGCCGTGCAGGCCATGGTGAACATCGGCGTGGTGAGCGGATGGCTCCCGCCCACCGGCGTCACGGCGCCCTTCCTCTCCTACGGCGGCTCCAGCGTCATCTCCCTCATGTTCCTGGTGGGACTGGTGCTGAATGTCCACCGCCGAAACCAGGCGGCTATCTGGCGCGAGCTCGGAAGCCAGCGCTGCCCCTCCCTTTCCCCTGAACGAACCGGACGAACTCCGAACAAACTAGGAGACTCCTACCATGAAAACTAATCGCAGCATCCTCACCCTTCTCGTGGCATCCCTGCTATTTCTGGGACTCCTGGCGCCCATTTCCCTGGAGGCGAAGGTCGTCAAGGCCGGCGGCGGCAGCCAGGTGCTGGTGCTTCCCAGAGGAAACATCACCCAGAAGCAGGCACAGCAGCTGCAAAACCAGCTCTACCAGATGATCAAGTCCCATAACCTCGATCCCGATGGCGCCAGCACCAAATACAACGGCGTGAACTGGAAGCAGGAGATCATCGACCTCTCCGGATACGGCGTGATCTCCAAAAAGAAGCGCGAGGAGTTGACCACAGCCCTCCAGAAGATGGTCCAGCAGCACAACAAGACCTTCCAGCTCGAGCAGCAGAAACTCCAGCAGCAGATGCAGCCGCAGATGGATCCCCGACAGGCGCAACAGCAGCAGATGCAGCAACAGCAAATGCAACAGCAGCTGATGCTGCAACAGCAGGTCATCCGCCAGCAGCAGGAGCAGCTCATGATGCAACAGCGGGAGGCACAGCAACGCATGCAGGACGAACAGCGCCGCAAGCAGGAACAGGCCAAGCAGGCGGAACTCGACCGCGCCCGCGCCGCCGAACAGCAGCGCCTCGAAGAGCAGGAGCGCATCCGGCAGCAGCAGCTGGAAGAGGAGTATCGCCGGACCCGCAAACCACGGTAGAATTACCCACCAAACACTCACCCGCCCCTTGCAACCCGGATGGCATTCGTACGTGAGCCATTCGGGTTGCATGGATCCGTGCACAATGCGACAGGAATTGTCATCTTTGCGCATTTCCGCAGTCGACTAGTTGCAAACCCTTGAAAGGGGGTTAAGGTATTCCCAAATAATCACCGGGTCCCTCGCCATGTTGTTTTAGGCGGAGGGGTCCCCTTCTATCCCCGGAGGCACTTGATTCGGAGAGAGCGCGTCTCTCCGCCGCCCTCCGGCCCCCGCCTCCCCTCATCGCCGCACAACCGCGCGGCACACCTTTCCCGTCCCCCGCTTCCTCCCCTCTGGAGGCGCCTCTCACCGGCGCCTTCCTCAATTCACGGGGGGATATTCGCCTTTTTCCGCGAAGACACCACCGCCCCCTTTTCAGGCGGCGTCCCCCCTCCGCGTTCCGCGTCTTGCTATCATGGAGAAAGAAGTCGACTCCCAATTATTTGATGGACTGCTGCGAGAGCGTTCCGCGCTATTGCTCTCGCACTGTGTCCATTTCGTGGAGAAAGGAGCGGAGAACTTCGTGCTGACGCGGCCACTGCTGAGCTTTTTGCTGGCGGAATCCAGCCAATTGGAGGAGTTGCTGGATGCCTATGGCGCCAGGAGCAACGAGACCTGGCACCGGCTGCGCATGCACGTGGCCATGATCAAGAACTTCAGCAATGCGGGCTACGACCTGTTGCACCTGCAGCACACCATCCACTCCTACGACTTCCACGGAAACTACCCGAAGATGGAGCAGGATACGGCGGGCGCAGTCACCTTCGTCTCAAACTTCCTCTTCTGCTCCCTGCGACAGGTCATGGATGACGCCATGCGCCTGGGATGGCCGCCGCCAGAAGAACTCATCGGCTACGACTACTCGGAGATCCTTCCCCGCGGAATGCTCCCCAAGGACCGCATCATGGGCATCCGCGAGGACGCCAAACACCTGGTGATCCACCTGGCAACCAGCTTCCTGAACAGCACTGAAGACGCAAAATTCCTGGACAACGCGGCGAAATGCCGTGCGCCACAGTGGCGGGGACTGAATTTCGACCAGCTCTCGGAGGCCTCCATCCGCTCCATGGAAGAGCGCTTCCACACCCTGCAGTCCCTCTACGATACCTATATCTCCTACAGCAACATCGAGGGCAGCGACTCCTCCCTGCGGCGGCTGCGGGGACACATCAGCGTGGTGCTGCACCTGCTGCGGGTGGCAACGGTCTTCATCCACTTCTACGAACGGCACATCAAGATCCAGGGCGACTCCCTCTTCTGCCACAAGGAATGCGTGCTGAAGAGCAACTGGTATCTGGAGCTGCTGACACACTACCTGTGCCGATACAGCTACGAATTCCTGGCGGGCGCCCGTGGACTGTGCCAGAGCATGCTGCAGCAATACGCCGTGGTGGAGAGCCGCCAGATCCCCATCCCCCCATACTTCGGATTCCATGTCCGACCGGCCACCCTCATCTCCTCCATCGTCCGACACTATGGCAGTCCGGTGACCCTCATCCTGGACAAGGAATACGACGCCAGCCTCCCCATGAATCTCTTCCTGGCCAACGAGTGGATCAACCAGCTGAAGCGGCAGTTCGTAGGCGAGCGCCTGGAACAGCGCAGCACCGAGATCGCGGACATGCAGCGGAAGATCGATGCCGGGGAGCTCTCGCGGACCAGTGCGGCGCTGGAGCTCATCCGCCAGATGGCAAGCGCGAATCTTCTGCGGGTGCTGGTGTATCCCCTGGACGTGGAACCCCTCATCAAGAGCTCCACCGCACCCACCCTCCAGGAACTCATGCTCAGCGTCATCGCCACCCTCCACGCCCAGCGTAAGATCAATATCATCTTCGACTGCAAGGTCACCTTCCGCGGCGACGTCCGCGTGCTGGACGATATCCAGATCCTGGCAGAGAACGGCTACGGCGAAAACGAGACCGGCGCCAATATCCCCCTGCCCCGGGAACTCACGTATCTCTCTCACTACCACCCCATGAACTAGCCACGAATCCGGCATCGCCCGGGGGTCGGGCGGCGCGGTCCGGGGGGCTCCCAGGGTTGAAAACAGCGGCGGCGTCATTATATTAACGCACTCACCGCAAAAGACCTTTTTTAATCACCATAAAACAAGAGACAACCCCAACACACGGGAGTTTTTCCGACTATGTACGCCATCATCAAGACCTCCGGCAAGCAGTATAAGGTGGAGCCCGGCCAGGATTTCGAAATCGACCGGATTCCCGGCAACGCCGGCGACGCCGTGGACTTCGGCGAAGTCCTGCTCATCTCCAACGACAATGACACCGTCTTCGGCGCGCCCACCGTGGCTGGCGCCATTGTGAAGGCGGAGATCAAGGACCAGTTCCGCGGCCCCAAACTGATCGTCTTCAAGATGAAGCGCCGTAAGCGCAGCCGCTGCAAGAACGGCCATCGCCAGGACATGACCCGGCTCACCGTGAAGGAGATTGTCCAGGGCTAGGAGGGGACGTCTCCTCTCCCCCATCGGGACGCGTCCCCTCCCTCGCGGACGACGCAATTCTCCGGATTCCCGCATCCCTCGCCCCGCCAGAAGACTTTCATCGGCGGGGGCGCATGCAGGAATCCCCTTAACGGAAGGCACCGGACCTCCTGGGTCCAGTGCCTTCTTTGTGTTTTATACCATCCCCCATCCCATCCACCCCATCACCCCCCTCTTCCGTTCCTGCCATGACTAACGCCTGGGACATTCTCGCCGAGCGCGGCTTCATCTACCAATCCACCGACGCGGACGCCATGCGCCGCCTGTTGGGCGAAGGCCCCCAGACCTTCTATGTAGGCTTCGACCCCACCGGGAGCTCCCTGCACATCGGACACCTGCTGCCCATCATGGCAATGCGCTGGCTGCAGAAGTGCGGCCACACCCCGCTGGCGCTGGTGGGTGGCGGCACGGCAATGATCGGCGATCCCTCCGGCAAGATGGAGGCGCGCCCCATCATGACGGTGGAGACCATCGACCACAATGTGAGCTGCCTGCAGGCACAGCTGGCGCGCTTCCTGGATTTCGGCGAGGGCGTCGGCAAGGCGAAGATGGTGAACAATGGCGACTGGCTGCGAGACCTGAAATTCCTGGATTTCCTGCGTGACATCGGCTCCCTCTTCAGCGTGAACCGGATGCTCACCGCCGAGAGCGTGAAGATGCGCCTGCAGACCTCCCTCTCCTTCCTGGAATTCAGCTACCCGCTCCTGCAGTCCTTCGACTTCAACCACCTGAACCAGGTCCATGGCTGCCGCTTCGAATTCGGCGGACAGGACCAGTGGGGAAACATCGTGGCCGGCGTGGAGCTGGTGCGCCGCCTCCAGCAGAAGGAGGTCTTCGGCGCCACCTTCCCCCTGCTCCTGAAGTCCGATGGCACCAAATTCGGCAAGACCGCCGGCGGCGCCGTCTGGCTGGATGCAAACCGCACCGCGCCCTTCGAATACTACCAGTTCTGGCGCAATGTGGATGACGGCGATGTGCAGAAGCTCCTGGCGTACTTCACCGCGCTGCCCATGGACGAGGTGCGCCGCCTGGGCGCCCTGCCCTCCCCCCAGATCAACCGCGCGAAGGAGATCCTCGCCTACGAGGCAACCGCGCTGGCGCATGGCCCCGAGCAGGCCGCGCAGGCATACCTGGCCGCCTGCACACAATTCGGCTTTGCGGATCCCGAGGGCGCCATCGAGACCTGCTCCGCGGTAGCGAAGATCACTCCGCAGCAAGCCAACGACGCCATTCCCTCCCTGGAGATCCCCCGCGCCGAGATGGCGGCGGGCATGGGCCTCTTGACCCTCCTGGTGAAAGCGGGCTTCTGCTCCTCCAACGGCGATGCACGCCGACTGATCCAGGGCGGCGGATGCTACCTGGGTGACGAACGCCTCCAGGATCCCCGCGCTACCCTCACCGACAAGGACTTCCCCGAAAACGGCGAAATCCTCCTGCGCGCCGGAAAGAAGAACCGCAAGCGCATCGTCCTCAAGTAGCGCCGCGCCCCGCGAATCGCACTCTCTGTAAAATCCACCCCAGAACCCCCACCATGAGCGGAAACATCGATCCCCGCGCGGCAATCCAGGAAGGAGCCGTCATCGGCAAGAACGTCACCATCGGCCCCTTCGCCGTCATCGGCCCCGAGGTCACCATCCAGGACGACTGCGTCATCGGCCCCCACGTGGTGCTCTCGGGAAACACCTGCATCGGACGGGGAACCCGGATCCACTGCGGCGCCAATATCGGTGACGAACCCCAGGATGTCCACTACAAGGGACAGCACTCCTACACCATCGTGGGAGAGAACTGCGTGATCCGGGAATACGTGACCATCCACCGCGGCGTGGAGGAAGAGAGCACCACGAAGGTGGGCAACAACGTAATGCTCATGGCATTCACCCACCTGGGACACAACTGCCAGATCGCCGACGAGGTGATCATCGCCAACGCCACGCTGCTGGCGGGCCGTGTGGAGGTCGGCAAGAAGGCCTTCATCTCCGGCTCCACTCTGGTGCACCAGTTCTGCCGCATCGGCACCATGGCAATGGTGGGCGGCGGCTCCCGAATCGTCCAGGACGTGGTCCCCTACGGCATCGTCCAGGAAGACCACATCCAGGGCATCAATGCCGTGGGCCTGCGCCGCGCCGGAATGCCGGCAGAGACCGTGTCCGCCATCAAGGAAGCGGTGAAGATCGCGTGCCTGGAGGGCCTCTCCCGCCCCAACGCCATCGAGAAGATCCGCCAGGAACTCCCCCAACTCCCCGAGATCCAGGGCTTCGAGGAATTCCTGGAGACCACCAAGCGGGGATTGCTCACCGGCGGTCTGACGGCAGGTAAGGACGCATAACTGTGCTATATTGACAGGCTTACCGAAATTCCGTTCGGGAGCCTTTTTTGTCGTTGAAGCAGAGTCCCATCCGCACAAAGCATGTCCAGAAGCGCCGCCATTGACAGACAGACCAAGGAGACACAGATCCGCGTGGATCTCTCCCTGGACGACGGTCCCGGGGACAACCGGATCTCCACCGGCGTGCCCTTCTTCGACCACATGCTGGACGCCGCCTTCCGCCACGGACACCTCGCCCTGAAGCTCTCCGCCAAGGGCGACCTGGAGATCGATGCGCACCACACTCTGGAGGACACGGGTCTGGCCCTGGGCCAGGCCCTGAAAACCGCCCTCGGCGACAAGCGCGGGATCTTCCGCTTTGGCGAAGCAACCATCCCGCTGGACGAAGCGCTGGCGCGCGTGGTGCTGGACTTCTCCGGACGGCCCCATCTCTCCTGGCGCTGCGCCTTCCCCGAGGCCACCGCCGGCGGCGTCAGCCACCGACTCTTCCACGAATTCTTCCAGGCGCTGGCCAATGCCGCGGGATGCACCATCCACGTGGATCTGCTGGCCGGCGAAGAGAACCACCACTGCCTGGAGGCCATCTTCAAGGCCTTCGGCCGCGCATTGCGCATGGCAGTCTCCATGGATCCCCTCGCCCAAGGCGAGATGCCCTCCACGAAGGGCGTCCTGGAATAGCGCTCCGCCCTGAAAACCCCCTTCCTTTTTACCAAAAACTGGATGCCCCGGAAAGCCCTTCCGGCGGCTCCCCCAAACAGATATGTCCGACAACTCCACCCCCCTCAGCACCCTCCGGCACTCCGCCGCGCACATCATGGCCGCCGTGGTGGCCAAGCTCTGGCCTGATGCCAAATTCGACATCGGCCCCGCCACCGCCGACGGATTCTACTACGACTTCGACATGGAGCACCACCTGGGCCCCGAGGATCTGAAGGAGATCGAGACCCGCATGCGGAAGATGATCGGCCAGAAGGTGCCCTTCGTCCGCAGCGAGGTCTCCCGCGAAGAGGCCCGGAAGCTCTTCGAGGAGAAGGGCCAGACCTACAAGCTCTCCCGCCTGGACGACATCCCCGAGGGCGAGACCGTCTCCCTGTATACCTGCGGCGATTTCGTGGACCTGTGCCGCGGACCCCACGTGGAGAACTCCTCCCAGATCGGCGCCGTGAAGCTCACCGGCATCGCGGGATCCTACTTCCGCGGTGACGAAAAGAACAAGATGCTCCAGCGCGTCTACGGCACCGCATTCCCCTCCAAGCAGGAGCTGGACCAGTATCTGCAGCAAGTCGAGGAGGCCAAGAAGCGCGACCACCGAAAGATCGGCGTGGAGATGGAGCTCTTCAGCACCCACGAGGAAATCGGCCCCGGACTGGTCTCCTGGCACCCCATGGGCGCCCGTATCCGCAATGTCATCGAGACCTTCTGGCGCGATGCACACTACCGCAACGGCTACGAGCTGGTCTATACCCCCCACGTGGGACGCGCAAATCTCTGGGAGACCTCCGGTCACCTGGGCTTCTACAAGGAGAACATGTACTCCAGCATGGACATTGACGGCGATCCCTACTACGTCAAGCCCATGAACTGCCCCTTCCATATCATGATCTACAAGACCAAGCCCCGCTCCTACAGGGAACTGCCCTGCCGCTGGGCCGAATTCGGAACCGTCTACCGCTACGAAAAGGCCGGCGTGCTCCATGGTCTCATGCGCGTAAGAGGCTTTACCCAGGATGATGCACACATCATCTGCACCCAGGAGCAGATGATGGACGAAATCCGCGAGGTCATCCGCTTCTCCATGTACATCTGGAAGTGCTTCGGTTTCAAGGAAATCAAGGCGTATCTCTCCACCCGTCCCGCAAAGGCCGTCGGCGATCCCGCCAAGTGGGAGGCCGCCACCGAGGCGCTGCTGCAGGCCATCAAGGCCGAGGGCATGAGCTACGAAGTGGACGAGGGCGGCGGCGCCTTCTATGGCCCCAAGATCGACCTGAAGATCAAGGACGCCATCGGCCGCGAGTGGCAGACCTCCACCATCCAGTTCGACTTCAACCTGCCCGAACGCTTCAATCTGGAATACGTGGGACAGGATGGTCTGCGCCACCAGCCCTACATGGTGCACCGCGCACTGCTGGGATCCCTGGAGCGCTTCTTCGGCATCCTGATCGAACACTACGCGGGCGCCTTCCCCACCTGGCTGGCACCCGAACAGGTCCGCGTGCTCTCCATCTCCGAAAAGTTCACTGACTACGCGGCGAAGATCGAGAAGCAGCTGCGCGAGCGCGGCATCCGGGTCTCCTCCGACCTCTCCGCCAGCCCCATCGGCGCAAAGATCAAGACCGCCGGCATCATGCGCGTCCCCTACCTGCTGGTGGTGGGCGAGAAGGAACAGGCCGACGGCACTGTGGCAGTCTCCGTCCGCGACCGCTCCAAGGCCGGCGGAAAGTACTACGTGAAGGGCGATGTCCTCACTCCCGAGGAATTCCTCGCCCGCATCGAGAAGGAGATCGCGGACAAGGCATAAAAACCGCCGCCGTCCACCCCTTCTAAAAATCCCCCCATTCCCCCAATGCCGCCCGACTCTGCATGCGGCGGCGTTGGACGGAAGAACCGGCGGCGGGAAGCACGTTTCCCGTTCGTCGTAGCCCCCAAGAAAGAAGACACCCCCTAACACGGAGTTCAAACCGAGTGAAGCAGCTCAGACCAGGAGACCGGTTTCTACGCGGTCGGGAAGTACGCCTGATCGACCAGAACAACCAGCAAGTCGGCATTGTCACCTTCGAGACCGCCATCGCCCGCGCACAGCAGGCGGGACTGGATCTCGTGCAGATCCCCAGCAAGACCGACCCGCCCGTCACCCGCATCATGGACTTCGGAAAGTACCAGTTCGAGGAGTCCAAGCGTGCCCGTGAGGCCAGGAAGAACCTGGTCCAGCCTAAGCTGAAGGAGATCAAGCTGCGTCCGGTCATTGACGACAACGACCTGAACACCAAGCTGAAGCACGCGCGGGAATTCCTGTTGCACGGAGACAAGGTGCGACTGCTTCTGCAGTTCCGCGGCCGCGAGATGAGCCATCAGGAAATCGGCATGCAGATCATGAACCGGTTCATGAAGGAGCTCGAGGACATCGCCCGCCAGGACAGCCCCGTCCGCCAGGAGCGAAAGACCTTCTCCACCACGCTCTCCCTGAAGCCCGAGGTCCGCGCCGCCGCCAAGAAGGCGGAGGCCGCCAAGAAGGCACAGGAGAACGCCGCAAACGCTCCCCAGGAGAACGCTCCCCAGGAGTAAGAGCCTTCTAACTACACTTCGCGTCCAAAGGCGGCATCCTTCGCCCCACGGACGCATCCATGTGCCATCGCCGTCTTTTTGGACCTGTCGTTGCATAGGGTAAAGGGTTCGTTTTCTCTACCCCAGCCCGGACGCCAGGCCGACGATGGCCTTTCCCAACAAGGAGAACAAAACCATGCCGAAAATGAAAACGAGAAAAGCCGCCGCGAAGCGCTTCAAGCAGACCGGTACTGGCAAATTCATGCACAATTGCGCCGGTGGACGGCACATTCTGACCAAGAAGTCCGCCACCCGCAAGCGTCGTCTCGGACAGCCCAAGGAAGTGAAGAGCACCGAGAATTCCCGCATGAAGGCCTGCTTCCCCTACGGTCTTTAATTGGATGCACTAAACATCTTTAGCTTGGAGTACTGAACAATGAGAGCAACGAACGCACCCGCATCCAGAGCCCGTCGCAAGCGCGTCCTGGAAATGGCAAAAGGCTTCAGCGGCAGCCGGAGCAAACTGATCCGCATGGCGTACACCGCCACAGACCGCGCAATGGCATACGCCTTCGTGGGACGAAAAGACAAGAAGATTGCCTATCGTCAGCTGTGGACCCAGCGAATCAACGCCGCCTGCCGTGCCCTCGACTTCAAATACAGCTGGATGATCGACGGCCTCAACAAGGCCAACATCGAGATCAACCGCAAGATGCTCGCCGACCTCGCCGTCAACGACCCCGCCGCCTTCGCGCAGCTCGTCGAAAAGGCTAAGGCCGCCCGCGCCTAAACGGCATTCCGGCTTTCGCGTCAGCGCAAAGTCCCACGCCCCCTCCGGCATTTCTCCGCCGAAGGGGGCTTTTTTTTGCGTTTGCGAGCTCCCTCGCAAACGCAAAAAAACAAAAAAAGGAGGAAGGAGGAAGGAGAAAGGAGGAAGTTTGG
>CAZMWS010000059.1:0-10263 GCA_964570085.1 uncultured Lentisphaeraceae bacterium
AAAAAAAACACGGCAGAGAATTTAATGCCTTCGCTCATACGCGCAGGCACCAAATACACGCGCACTAACACCGAAAAAAGGAGGAAGGAGGAAGGAGGAAGTGAGGACCGCCTGCGGCACGCTGCATAAACCCTTCCGGCAAAAAAGGGAGAAAGGAGGTGGAGGAAGCAAAAAGGGGAAATTTCTCCTGAGCCCCAAAAAATATTTTCGATCAAACCGCCGTTTAACGAAATGTCTTGCAAAAGGGGCCATTTACGAAGTTCCAAAACCTGACAAAATTGTCCTTTTCCACAGCGGCGTCGCGAAAAATCCTTGCCATTTCTTGCCAATACATGACAATAAATCCCATCTCGCCGGGTTATAGTAAAGATTCAAACGACTGTTCGTTTTTCTCCTTGAGAGGACGTCCCGATTTTCTTTTTGGGGCGTTGCCTCTTACGATGCTCGGGCACATCTGATATCCCGCCCTCACCCAATATCCCCCAAGGGAGCTTGCCATTCATGATCCGTCGCAACCTTTCCTTCCTCTTTCTCTTCGCCCTGCTTTCCCTAGGCGTCGCCGTCCGGCCCGCCTTTGGTCAGGCGGCCCATGGCCAGGCGCCGGCCGTTACGCTGGCGACGGTGGAGAAGTCGATTCCGCACTCTGAGCACCGGTATCCCGGCCGTCTTTCCTCTCCTGCGCAGGTGGAGTTGGTGGCCCGTGTCTCCGGCGAGCTTCTTTCCCTGGGCTTTGAAGAGGGTTCCCAGGTGAAGGAGGGCCAGCTGCTCTACCAGCTGGAGGATGTGCGCTATGACGCCTCCGTGAAGAACTGCGAGGCCTCCATCGCGCGTTGCGAGGCCTCCCTGAAGTACACCAAAGCGAACTACGAGCGTGTGCTGGGCCTCTACGAGAAGGAGGTCTCCACCCTGGATGCCATGGAATCCGCGCGCATGAGCTACGAGACCGACGCCGCCTCCCTGGCCAGCGCGAAGGCCTCGCTGATCACTGCGAAGGACGACCTGAAGAACACCAAGATCTACTCCCCCATCTCGGGCAAGATCGGCAAGACCGCCTACACGAAGGGCAACTACCTGACCCCGTCCTCCGGCGTGCTGGCCACCGTGGTGCAGACCGATCCCCTGCGCCTCACCTTCTCCATGTCCAACCGAGACTTCCTGCGCCTCTTCGGCACCGAGGAGTCCTTCCGCGAAAATGGCGCGCTGACCATCCAGCTGGCTGACGGCACCGACTACGCCCAGAAGCTCACCTTCGAATTCCTGGACAACAAGGCGAACCGCACCACCGATACCGTGGTGCTCACCGCGAAGGTCCCCAACCCCGACGGCCGACTGGTTGCCGACTCCTCCGTCAGCGTGGTGCTCAACCGCCGCGGCGGAGAGCCCAAGTGCGCAGTGCCTCCCTCCGCCGTCATGGCCGACAATACCTCCTCCTACGTGTGGGTCGTGGATGACCAGAATATTGCCCACCGCCGCAATGTGGAGCGCGACGACTCCGATGGCGACCTGCAGTGGGTCGCCTCCGGCCTCTCCGAGGGCGAGAAGGTGATTATCGAGGGCACCCACAAGGTCCTGCGCGACGGCACCGCCGTGCAGCCCGTGGAGCGCTAGCCGTCCGTCCAGAAGGAGGAAACCGCAATGTTTTCCAAGATCTTCATTGAACGGCCGCGCCTGGCCTTCGTCATCAGCATCGTGCTGATGCTCTCCGGCGTCATCTGCCTCCGGATGCTCCCCATCGCCGAGTATCCCGAGGTGGCGCCTCCCACCATCATGGTCATCACCAACTACCCCGGCGCCTCCGCCCAGGAGGTGCAGGACACCGTGGCCATGCCCCTGGAAGCCCAGCTCAACGGCGTGGAGAACCTGATCTACTTCTCCTCCAGCTGCACCAACAACGGCGAATACGCCTGCACCATCACCTTCAAGAGCGGTACCGATGACGACATCGCCATGGTGAACGTGCAGAACGCCGTGAAGACCGCAGAGACCTCCCTGCCCTCCGAAGTGCGCTCCATCGGCGTGAATACCTTCAAGCGCACCAGCGATATCCTCTGCGTCTACTCCTATACCACCGACGGTTCCATCTGGAGCACCGCACAGCTCAATAACTACGTCTCCACAAAGATCCTCGACAAGATCTCGCGTGTGGACGGCGTCTCCAGCGTGGAAGCCATGGGCGCCTCCGAATACGCCATGCGCATCTGGATGGACCCCGTCCGGATGTCTGCCATGGGCGTCTCCATGGACGAAATCAACGCCGCCGTGAGCAACCAGAACATCCAGGCTGCCGCGGGCACCATCGGCAGCGAGGGCGCCAGCTCCTACATGGAGTACAAGCTGAACGTCAAGGGCCGCCTGAAGACCGCCGAGGAATTCGGCGAGATCATCGTTCGCCGCGACGACAATGGCGGGCTGCTGCGCCTGAAGGACATCGCCACCGTGGAACTGGGCGCCAAGAGCTACTCCGCCGAGGCTACCTGGAATGGTGACGAGACTGTGACCCTGGCAATCTACCGCAACAACGACGCCAATGCCTTGGACACCGTGAATGCAGTGAAGGAAGCCGTCTCTGAGATGGACCAGCGGCTGCCCCAGGGCGTCTCCTCAGTGCTCTCCTACGACCCCACCCGATTCATCAGGATCTCCATGCGCGAAATCGCGGAGACCCTCTTCATGGCGCTGGCAATGGTGATCCTGATCACCTACCTCTTCCTGCAGGATTGGCGCGCCACCCTGGTCCCCTCCGTGGCAATCCCCGTCTCCCTGCTGGGTACCTTCCCCTTCATGGTCATGCTGGGACTCTCCATCAACACCCTGACCATGTTCGGACTGGTGCTGGTCATCGGCTCCCTGGTTGACGACGCCATCGTCGTGGTCGAGAACTGCCAGACCCTGATGGCAAAGGAGCACTTGCCCGCCAAGGAAGCGGCCCTGAAGTGCATGACGCAGATCACCGGCGCCATCATCGCCACCACCCTGGTCACCGTGGCATGCTATGTGCCTCTGGCTTTCTACGGCGGAATGGTCGGACGAATCTACCTGCAGTTCGCCGCCACCATGTGCATCTCCCTGTGCCTCTCCACCGTGGTCGCCATGACCCTCTCCCCCGTCATGTGCTCCCTCATCCTGCGGCCGCCAGCCGAAAAGCCCGCGAAGATCTTCGCGCCCTTCAACTGGTTCATGGACAAGTGCCGCGCCTTCTACCTGGCATTCGTCCGCTTCATGGTACATCAGGGCATCCTGACCCTCCTGCTGCTGGCCGCATTCATCGTCGGCATCTGGTATTTCTCCAGGATCGTCCCCTCCAGCTTCCTGCCCACCGAGGACAAGGGCGCGTTGCTCTGTAACGTGGAGTTGGCCCGTGGCGCCACGCTGAACCGCACCGCCGAGGCCCTGGAGGAGTTCCGCCAGAAGGTCTCCGCCATCGAGGGCGTGAAGAATATCATGTGCATCGGCGGCTTCTCCATGCTCTCCGGACAGGGCGAATCCTGCGCCTTCTGCATTGTGGAGCTCAATGACTGGGACGACCGAACCACCGAGGACCTCAGCATCTTCTCCATGCAGGAGAAGATCCAGGCGGCCGCAAACTCCATCCCCGCCATCCAGTGCATCGTCTTCACGCCTCCCGCCATCAACGGCATGGGCGCCACCGGCGGCGTCACCTTCAATCTCTGTAATGACGGCACCGCCGACTCCACGCAGCTGGCCGCCTTCGCACAGGAGTTCGCAGGAAAGCTCTCCGCCCTGCCGCAGACCGCCTACGCCATGACCACCTTCTCCGCCGATACCGTGCAGCTGGAGCTGACCATCGACCGCGAGAAGGCGCAGACTCTGGGACTCTCCGCCGGACAGATCTTCCAGGCGCTGCAGTATAACCTGGCGTCCTTCTACATCAACGACTTCAACTTGGAAGGCGAGACCTTCTACGTGAAAGTCCAGGCGCGTCCCCAGGACCGCGTGAACCTGAACCAGATCCAGGACTCCCTGATCACCAACGCCTGGGGCGAAATGGTTCCTCTCTCCTCTGTGGGAACCCTGCAATACACCTACGGCCCCCGCCGTGTGGAGCGCTTCAACAAGCTCTCCAGCGCCTCCATCCAGGCGCAGTCCGTGCAGGGAGTCTCCTCCGGCGAGCTGATGAACATCATCAAGGGCATGGAGTTGCCCGCGGGATACTCCATCGAGTGGACCGACATGAGCTACCAGGAACAGGCAAACCAGGGAAATCTGCTGCCCCTGATGGCAGTCGCCATGCTCTTCGCCTACCTCTTCCTGGTGGGACAGTACGAGTCCTGGACCATCCCCATCCCCGTCATGCTCACCGTCTTCACCGCACTGCTGGGCGCCTTCATCGGCCTCTGGATCTGGGGAGAATCCCTCTCCATCTACGCGCAGCTGGGACTGGTGATGCTCATCGGCCTCACCGGCAAGAACGCGATTCTGATGGTGGAGTTCTCCAAGAGCGAGCGTGAGCGCGGCATCGATGTCTACCAGGCCGCCATCAACGGCGCGAACCTCCGTTTCCGCGCCGTGCTGATGACCGCCTGGAGCTTCGTCTTCGGTGTCTTCCCGCTGGTGATCGCCTCCGGCGCAGGCGCCGGTAGCCGTCAGGCCATCGGTATCACCACCTTCTCCGGAATGCTCCTGGCCTCCACCCTGGGACTGGTCATGACCCCCGCACTCTACGCGGTCTTCCAGAGAATGCGTGAGGCCGTCAAGAAGTTCCTCCACTGGAAGGAGGCATAGAAATCCCCGAATCCACAGGGCGGCGGCGCCCCCCAAAAAAACGAGCCACCGCCCTTCCGCAATTGGCGGGCGTGACGGAGAGCGATTCCCCGTCGCGTCCGCCTTTCTCATTTCGCCCGTGGGCGGTCCACCGTCCCGCAGGGCAGTATGTATATTAAAAAGATTTCTTCCCCCACCCCATCACACCCCTTCGGAACCCCATGGAATCCCTCCAGAAAGACCCCGTCTTGGCAGATCTAGCACAGCGCTTCGAGAAACACTTCGGCCGCCCCGCCGAAATCCTCGCACGCGCGCCCGGACGGCTGGAGATCCTGGGAAACCACACCGACTACAACCAGGGGACCGTCCTCTCCGTGGCCATTGACCGGCATGCCTTCATCGCCTGCGCAAAGAATCCGGAGGCGCAGGACGGCATGGTCTGCCGTCTCTACGACGTGAAGGGCTCCTCCGCCCGGGAATTCCGCCTGGATGCCCTGGACCACAAGCGTGACCGTGACTGGGCCAACTACATCAAGGGCATCGTCTGCGAATTCAACGCCCTGGGCTACGCAGTGCCCGCCTTCGACATGCTGGTCTCCGGCGATGTGCCGCTCTCCGCGGGCATGAGCAGCTCCGCCGCCCTGGAGATGGCGGTGGTCAAGGCGCTGGATGTCCTCTGCGGCACCGAGCTGGACTGGCTCGCCATGGCAAAGATCGGCCAGGGCAGCGAAAACAACTACGTGGGCGCCAACACCGGCCTCATGGACCAGATCAGCTCTCTCATGGGTCAGAAGGGACACCTGATTCTCTCCGATTTCCGGAGCCTGCAGGTCTCCCGCGTGCCCGTGCCCGCCGGCACCGCATTCGTGGTGGCGAACTCCAACGTCAAGCATAACCTGACCACCGAATACAACGAACGGCGGCAGGCCTGCGAGGACGCCGCACGGATCCTGGGAGTGCCCGCCCTGCGGGACCTGACTTTGGAACAGCTGGAGGCCGGCAAGAGCCGTCTGTCGGATGTGGTCTACCGCCGCGCATTGCATGTGGTGGGCGAGATCCAGCGGGTCGCCGAGGGCAGTGCCTATCTGGAGAAGGGCGATCTGGCGGCTTTCGGCCGTCTCATGAGCCAGTCCCATCTCTCCAGCAGAAAGAACTTCGAGAACAGCTGTCCCGAGCTGGACACCCTGGTGGAGATCGGACAGGGCCTCCCGGGTTTCCTGGGCGCGCGACTCTCCGGCGGCGGCTTTGGCGGCATCACTGTGCGTCTGGTAGATGCTGACAAGGCATCGGCCTACGGCAAGGCGCTGGAGGAAGAGTATCTCCGCCGCACTGGAAAGCAGACCCAGTCCATGATCCTTTGTGCCGATGACGGCGCGCAAGCCGAACGGCTCTAGCGCCCTCCCCCCGAAAGCGGCGACAATCCTTTCAAGCAAAACCATCATCCCAACGCAAACATGTTCGAATCCCTAACCAACAAACTCCATTCCGCCTTCCGAAAGCTCACCGGAAACGCACAGCTCTCGGAGAAGAACATCTCCGAGGCCATGGAGGAAGTGCGCACCGCGCTGCTTTCTGCGGACGTGAACTACGAGGTGGCGGATGCCTTCGTGAAGCAGACCACCCAGGAGTGCTTGGGCGCCGACGTGTTGCAGAGCGTCACCCCCGGCCAGCAGGCCATCAAGGTGGTCTACGACAAGCTCACCGAGCTCATGGGCACCGAGGAGTCCCCGCTGGATCTGACTCCCGCTCCCGATGGATCCCCCGTGGTCATCATGCTCTGCGGTCTCAACGGCAATGGGAAGACCACCACCACCGCAAAGCTGGCGAATCTCCTCCAGAAGAAATACAAGAAGCGCGCACTGCTGGCCGCCTGCGACCTGACGCGTCCCGCCGCCATCGACCAGCTGGAGGTCCTGGGACAGTCCCTCTCGTTGCCCGTCTTCACCGACCGCAATAGCCACGATGTGGTGGCCACCGCAAAGGCCGCCGTGGAGGCCGCCAAGTCGAAGCAGTGCCCCGTGGTCCTGCTGGATACCGCAGGCCGTCTGCAGATTGACGAGCCGCTGGTGCAGGAGCTGGTGCGCGTGAAGGAAGCCGTCCATCCCCGCGAAATCCTGCTGGTTGCGGATGGCGCGCTGGGACAGGAGGCGGTCTCCGTGGCACGGCACTTCGACCAGGCGCTGGACATCACCGGCATCATCCTGACCAAGCTGGATGGCGATGCCCGCGGCGGCGCGGCGCTCTCCATGCGCCAGACCACCGGTAAGCCCATCAAGTTCGTGGCCACCGGCGAGCAGACGGTGGATCTGGAGAGCTTCCACCCCGACCGAATGGCGTCCCGCATCCTGGGCATGGGCGATATCCTGACCCTGGTGGAGCGCGCCCAGACCGAATTTGAGGAGAACGAGGCGCGGAAGCTGGAAGAGAAGGTGCGCAATGCCACCTTCGATTTCGAGGACTTCCTGAAGCAGCTGGAGCGCATCCAGAAGATGGGCGGATTCATGTCGCTATTGAAGTTCCTGCCCGGCATGAACAATCTGCCCCCCGAAATGCTGGACGAAAAGACCTTCCGGCATACCCGCGGAATCATCCACTCCATGACCCCCGAGGAGCGCCGGCTCCCCGAGACCATCAATGCCAGCCGCCGGAGCCGCATCGCGAAGGGCTCCGCCTCCACTCCCCAGGAGGTCACCGAACAGATCCGCCTCTTCATGAAGATGCGCGAGATGATGTCGCAGATGAGCCGCGGCGGCGCGGCCTCCATGATGGGCGCGCTCATGGGCGGCGGCGGCGCCCTGGCGAATATGGCGGGGATGCTCCAGGGATCCTCGAACTTCGGCGCGCCCTCCGCCGGATATGCGCAAAACGGCATCTCCCACCAGGACGCCGTCTCCCGCGCCCGCGAAAAGGCGAAGAAGGAGGCCAAGCGCAAGCAGGAAAAGGCCGCCCGAAAGAAGAACCGGAAACACTAGACAATTTTCCCCACGCCGCCCCGCCTCCCGAAATCCACGGGACACGGGGCGTCTCAGGCTACAAGGCGGACACCGCAACACAGCCCCGCCACAATCCAAAACCCTTCACCCAGAACGCCGGACCACTCCCATGAGACGACACGCGCGCTACGCAAAAATCCAGGCCTCACTCCTGCCGATGCTCTGCGCACTGCTGATGGCACTGCTGGCGGGCGCCTGCCAGCGCTTGAGCCCTGATGCGGAGCTGGAGGGCGTCCTGGAGTCCCGAAATCGTCCGGAGCGCCCGCGCCTGGAGCAAGAGGAGCGCCAGCGCGCCCTGGAAGCACAGGTGCGGCGGCGTTTTGCGCTGGTGCGGGATCTGATCAGCGCACGGAAATTCGATTTGGCGGACCAGATGCTCGCCACCCTGGATGCCCTCACCGAGCATGCCGACGAAATCCGCGACTTGCGGCGTCTGAATTCGCTGGCGCGGAGCATGGGTGTCAACGAGACCGCCCTTGCCATCAACAACCAGCTGGCGCTCAATGAGGCGGCGGATCTGCAGCTGGTCCCGGAGACCTACGGCACCACGGTGAATATCACGCCGGACCTGGAGCCCGAATTCATTCCCATGGGCAAGCTGGAGGAGATGCTGAACCAGAAGATCTCCCTGAAGGTCAGCAATATGCCCCTCTCCTCCCTGGCACAGCAGCTCCAGGAGCTGGACGAGCTCAATATCGCCGACTCCCTGAACATCATCTTCAGCGACGAGGCAGTCCAGAACAAGACCTTCTCCTGCAATTTCCGCGACGTCCCCCTCTACGAGGTCTTCGCGTATATCTCCAAGAATCTGGGCGTCTCCTTCAGCGTCTCCGACCACCTGATCTGGGTCAATCCCGCCCCCGCCAGCAGCGGATACCACCTGGAGACCCGCGTGATCCATCTTCGCCACGGCATCGTGCCGAAGGTGCCCGAGGGACTGGGCGTCTCCGGACAGACCGCCTTCGCCTCCTCCCCCGAGGAGGACACCGATCTGGCCGATGCCCTGAAGAAGTTCTACGAGGGATGCGTCACCGGCGGCAGCTACTCACACTACCCCAACCGGAATCTCCTCATCGTCACCGATACCCGCGAACGGCTCCGGCAGCTGGAACGGCTCATCCACGAATTGGACAAGCCGCCCCTGCAGGCCGTCATCGAAGCGCGCTTCATCACCATCAGCGAGAGCGACCTGCGGGATGTGGGCGTGGAATTCACCAAGGCAAATGGCGGCAAGCCCGGCAGCGACATCACGCCCTCCAACCAGGAGAACGCGAATGTCTCCAATTTCTTCAGCGAGCTGGGCGCCCTCAAGAGCCAGAATGCCGAGGGCGTGGCATCCATGACCATCAGCGGAATCCTGGGAAATCGCTCCTACGATCTGCTCCTCTCCGCCATCCAAAGCAAATCCAGCTCCGTGGTGGTCTCCGCTCCCCGCGTCACTACCCTCAATAACCGCACCGCGCGTATCCGCAAGGGCGACAAGGTCTACTACTTCGAGGAATACACGGTGCAGGCCATCGACCAGGGTGACGAGGGCACCAACCAGGTCCTGGTGCCCCGCGGAAAGCCCGCCACCCTCCAGCTGGGAATCACCGTGGACGTGAAGGCGAACATCGGCAACGACATGAAGACCATCCTGCTGGCGCTCAAGCCCGAAATCATCAACCTGGTCCAGTGGGAGGACTACACCTCCACCGCCAGCGATACCAGCAGCGACGGAAAGACCACCACCGACTACGTCACCAACGTGAAGCTCCCCCGCACCCACGAACAGGGAGTCTCCACCAGCGTCTCCATCAACAGCGGCGAGACCGTGATCCTTGGCGGAATGGTGGAAAACAGCACCACCACCAGCGTAAAACAGGTGCCCTTCCTGGGAGACCTGCCCTTCATCGGAGCACTCTTCCGACATACCGAGACCCGAAAGACCCCCACGAATCTCCTGATCTTCGTGACCGCCACCATCATCAACGAACGCGGGGAGTCCGTCGTCTACACACCCGAGCCCGTCGTCACCCCCGAAGACCTCATCCCCCTAAAGCCCATTAGCGAATAGCTACGGGAGCGTCATAAGTACTTAGCAATTAGTGGCTAGTGGCTAGTCTACAAGGTGCCGCAGGCGCCCTTCCGCCTAGCGGGCGCCAATGCGCCCGCAGGTAGCAGGGAGAAGGGAGAAGGGAGTAGGGAGTAGGTTTGCAAGGTGCCGCAGGCGCCCTTCCGCCTAGCGGGCGCCAATGCGCCCGCAGGTAGCAGGGAGAAGGGTGTAGGTAGAAGGTTTGCAAGGTGCCGCAGGCGCCCTTCCGCCGCTGAGGCGGCGGTACGCCAGCTTCGGTGCCAAGAACGCTGTTACCACCGGAGTGTTTCCACCTAGCGATAACCCAACCAAAGGAGGTCGGGCTGCCGCCCCCGTGCCCCCGCCTAATTCCTTCCGCCTAGCGGCGGCACCATTTTTTATTTTCTAATTCAGCGCGCCTTTTAGGGCGCGCTTGGCAGAATCGCCGGGTCTTCCCGGCGATGGGTTTCGCCTGCGAAACCCTGGCCTAACTTC
>CAZMWS010000060.1:0-1765 GCA_964570085.1 uncultured Lentisphaeraceae bacterium
AGGGGGCATGGTGGGTCTAGGGAATGGTGTGTTCCCCCTAGGTTGCGAAAAATATTTAGGTAAAAGTAGGCGGGGGTACGGGGGCGGTAGCCCCCGTCCTTTGGATGACCTGGAATTATCGACCACCTTCTGTGGGTAATGTTCTTTCCCCCAGGATCTGTGCGCGCTGGCAGAATTCTGCAATCAACTCATTCAATGCAAGGCAGTTCTCGCGGAATTTGTGCGCCGCTGTTTTATTATTGCGCATATCCCGCGAGGAAATCGCCGGGGTATCATCCAATCCTGAAAGCAATAGCATTCGATCTGCGGCAAGTTCTCGGGAGTCTTCCGCAGAGGGATCGTACTGTGGGGGCAATTGGCAAGGCAACACCTTGATGAATCGCGTATGCGGTTCTGCCTTTAAGCGACGCAGAACCTCTCGCTCGCCCTGGGAAATGAAGCCACTTACGGGAATCTCCCCGCGCTTCGCGCGCTCCACGATTTCCGCAATTGCCTCTTCGTGTGCTTCGGCATCTTTTTTCATGGTCAACCGAACATGGAAAAGGAAGGGCGATGCCAGAAGCGTGAGGTTGCCGATGGCCGACCATTTGTGAGCGAGATCAAGCACAGGATGACGAATGCCTGCAAAGCACCGAAATCGATCAGGGTGATCGCGCTTCCAAATTGCGCGCGCCGGATTAAGACGGATATAACGGCGAATCGTCCTAAGCTGTTGCGTATTAAAAGAAAGCTCAATATATGCGCGGCGATCAAAATGCCACGGGGAATCCTGTCGCGGCGGATATTTTGCCAGCTTGACTGATAGGGAATCCTCTATACTCTCCCAAGTAGTGAATTCCGTTGCACGTTCATGGCTGCGTGCTGTGACTTCCTGTAAGAGCGCCACAGGTGACATGGGAATCTGCCCCCGCGCCTCTGCAGCCCAAGTCGCTTCTATTGCTTCAATGAACACGAAGCTAAACCACATAGGGTTGAAAGTAGGGCATTGATCGTAATTGGCGATCAACAAGAGGTGCATGTGATCTGGCATGATCACATTGTTTGAAACCGTTATATAAGGGAAAGCAGAGTGAATAGCGCGCAGAACACTCTGCACCGACTTCCCCGGCGGCAAAAGAGCCGGCGCATGCCAAGCATCAATAAGCTGGGAGAGAACCGCCGGACGCCTCTCTAGCGTTAGCGTAATAAAGAAGAATTGCCGCCCATGACGGCTGAATGGCATTTTCATAATTCACCCCTTTCCTATGAATGCACCTTGTTCACCCCGAAAACATAGCGCATTCCCCACCATGCGCCTGCATAAAAGGCGGCGAATAACACCACCTAACACCTACCTGCCCCCCAAAAAGATAGAGGCCATAATATAGGCATAGCGCTACTTTGGGGAAAGAATGTCTCTGTATATGGCGGGTCATCCAAAGGACGGGAGGCTGCCGCCCCCGTACCCCTGCTAAATACCCAGGTTATTCAATCCCCCACCCTCCCCCTTACAGGAAGAATGGCAGATCATCCTGGTGGAACTTGGGGCGCGGCTTCGGCTCTTCGGGCTTCGCTGGCTCTTCCGGCTTCGCCGGCTCTGCCGCCACCACAGGCGCGGGTTCTTCGGGCTTCGCGGGCTCTGCAGGCTCTTCCGGCTTCGCGGGCTTCGCGGGCTCTTCCGCGGGCTCTGTAGCCGCGGGCTCGGGTACCGCCGCCGGTGTTTCCGGTTTAGGCGCCGGTGTAGGCTCGGGAGTGATGGGTTCCTCGGCTTTCTTTTCGGCGACCG
>CAZMWS010000060.1:1865-10116 GCA_964570085.1 uncultured Lentisphaeraceae bacterium
GGCGCCGGTGTAGGCTCGGGAGTGATGGGTTCCTCGGCTTTCTTTTCGGCGACCGCGAGTGCGCCGCCCTTTTCGAGGACATTCACCTTCACCACCTGATAGTGCGTGAGCTTGAATCCGCGGGATTCGCGTCCACGGAGGGGGATTTGGTCGAATTCGACCCGGATATCCTGGAATGCGCGTCGACGGCTGGTCGCCAGTTCCAGAGAGACCACGACGCCGGCGCGAGTATAGAGTGCCTCGATGATGCAATCATCGGGGATGAGGTGGTATTCCCTTGCGAGGATATAGGTTCCCACCTGGAAGCGTTTTGCAAACCAAGTGCCCTCCTTCTTGTTGCGGTAGAGGATAGAATAGACCTGGTCCTTATCGTAGAGGAAGAGGTATTTGGTGGTGCCCACGTAGGTCTTGGGCTCCACGGCGATCACCTGGCAGGTGCCGTCGCCCTTGATGGCGAGGAGCCGATCAAATTCAGTGCAGAGGATGGGCTCCGCGTCCTTGCTGGAGGACTTCACGGCAGTGCCCACGAAGCCATTGACGCGGTCATGGTAGACCTTCACGTCGCGGCGCGCGATCTCCCGTCGATTCACCTGCTGGATTCCCACAATCTGAGTCCTGCGGGGATAGAGCGGACCGTATTTCGTCAGGAGTCCCTGGAGGTATTCGATGGCGTATTCCACGGGATGCGCCAGGTGTTCCTTGGTGACCTCCATGGCCTTCTGAATGGCCTCCACCTCCTGGCGGCTCTTCTCCAGATCGTAGAGAGAGATGCGCCGGATGGGGATCTGGAGGAGCCGATTCACATCCTCGTCGGTCACATCGCGCACCAGCTCCTGCCGGAAGGGCTCCAGGCCGGTCTTGACCGCCTCCTGGATCTTCGGAATGCTGACGCACTTCTCGATGCGCTTGTAGATGCGGTTCTCGATGAAGATCCGCTCCAGCGAGAGCTTCTGGATGGCCTCCAGCTCATTCTTCAGATCCAGCTCCAGCTCCGCCTTCAGGATGGCGCGCAGACGCTCCACATTCCGGCGGAGGACCTGGCTGACCGTCAGGCGACGGGGCTGATTGTCCTGGATGACGGTGAGCTTGGAGTGGAGGGTCTTCTGGCACTCGGTATATGCATAGAGCGCCTGGATGGTCTCCTCGGCATAGACTCCGCGCTGCAGCGTGATCTCGATATGAACCTCGGAGGCGCTGAAGTCATTGATGGCGGTGACCTTCAGCTTTCCGGCGCGGACTGCGCGTTCGATGGAGGCGATGAGGGTCTCCGTGTCGGAATAAGCGGGGAGTTCCTTGATGATGACCTTCTTGTCACCCTCGGCCTCGATGCGCGCGCGCACCACAATGGACCCCAGGCCGTCCTCGTATCCGGAGGCATCCATGATGCCGCCCAGCGGGAAATCGGGGAGCACCTGGAAGGGCTCGTCCCTCAGGATTGCAATCTCCGCCTGGAGGAGCTCCTGGAAGTTATGGGGGAAGATGCAGGTGGTGATGACCACGCCCACGCCATCCTGCCCCAGCATGAGAAGCGCGGGCACCTTCGCCGGGAGCACCACGGGCTCCCGGTTGCGGCCATCGTAGGAATCCACGTATTCCGTGACCGCGGGATTGAAGAGGACCTCGCGTCCAAAGGCATTGAGCCGGCACTCGATATAACGGCCGGCGGCAGGCGGATCGCCCGTGATCGCATTGCCGAAATTACCCTGCTTGTCAATGAAATAGCCCTTGTTGGCCAGCACCACCAGCGCACCGCCAATGGAGGCGTCACCGTGGGGATGATACTTCATGGTCTCGCCCACCACACTATTCACCTTGTGGAGGCGACCGTCGTCAATGGTCTGGAGGGTATGGAGGATGCGCCGCTGGACGGGCTTGAGGCCGTCATCCACATCGGGGATGGCGCGGTCCTTGTTCACATAAGACGCATAGAGGATGTAGTTGGATTCCAGCAAATCCCGCAGGGCATCGGAAGAGGAATCCCCGGAATCCCCAGGAACCGCCCCGGAATCCCCGGAATCCGCCACCGCCTCGGGGGCCTCGGCCACCGCCGACTCCGCCTCAATGGGATCGGAGTCCTCTGCAACTGTAGCCGCAGTGGCCGCGTCCTCCAGGGGCGCATCAACGACGGGCTCGTCACTCTCGGGGGCGTTCTTCTTCTGTTTGTCCTTCTTCTGGACCATTGGATGCAATAGCGTTCAGGAAATTCGCAAGACGGAGGCGGAGAGTCGGCGCCGCATTCGCGTGTGGTGTATCCCGCCCTCCTCCCTCTCCTCCGGGAGCCTCGTGTCGCCGGAGGGAGTGAGCGGGACGCCGCGTGGTTGTTGCGGCGCCGTGGAGTGTTTCTAGTGGTGAGAGAAGACGCGTTCGGGGGCGTGATAGAGTGCCACTCCGAGCTCGTTGGCGCGCTGGATGACCTCGGCGTCCTTGATGGATCCGGCGGGGGCGATGATGGCGGTGACGCCGGCCTTCGCGGCCACTTCCACGCCGTCATAGAAGGGGAAGAATCCATCGGATGCCATGACGCAATCCTGGATGGTCTCCTTGCCCTCGTACTTGCGGAACTTCTCGATGGCCTTCTCCACGGCGCCCACGCGGTCCTGCTCGCCGGTGCCCACGCAGACAGTGCCGCCATTCTTGACCATGACCACGCCGTTGGAGCGCACGGAGATATTGATGTACCACGCAGTGAGGAGGTCCTCCTTCTGGCGCTCGGTGGCCTGGACGGTGCTCTCCACGTGTCCCAGAGTCTTGCTGTCGGCGGTGGCGATCTTCAGATCGGCCACGGAGCGCATGTTGGTCAGCAGGGGCTCGGCAACCACGATGGAGCCATCGGCCAGCACCTTCATGGTGCGGCAACCGCTGACGTCGTCACCCACATACTTGGGAAGCTTCGCCAGATCGCCGCACTGGAGGATGCGGATCTGCTTGTTGAGCTTCACGTCGGGATTGGTGAAGACCGCCAGGGCGTCCTCGTCAAAGGCGGGAGCCACCACGCACTCCACGAAAGTAGACATGATCTCCTCGGCGGTCTCCTTGTCGACGGGGCGGTTGAAGGCGATGACGGAGCCGAAGGCGGCGCGGGGATCGCAGTCGCGCGCCTTCACGTAGACATCCTTCAGGGTGTCGGAGCCGGTGGCGACGGCGGCGCCGCAGGGATTCACGTGCTTCATGCAGGCGCATGCGGGCTTGTCGAAGTACTTGACGATATTGAGGGAGTAGCTGATGTCCTCCAGGTTGGTCTGGGAGAGGCCGCTCTTGCCGGTCTTGAGGACCTTCATGTCGCCGATGACGCAATCCACCGCGGAAGCGGGCTTGTAGTAGGCGGCGGTCTGGTGGGGGTTGGTGCCGTAGCGCAGGTCATCCACCTTCACGTAGGGAATGCCGAAGAAATCGGTGGTTTCGGGATAATCGCCCTTGTTCTGGGTCAGATAGCTTTTGCGTCCGAGAGTGTCGGCCATGGTGAATGTCTCCTTTCCCTGCGCGGGAAATTGGTTTTGCGGATGGGTGGATGGGTGGAATTACGGGAAAAGTGTCTTCGGGCGCTCAGCCCTTACTTGCAGTTGCGGCCTCGGGCTGCTCCTGGAACTGCATCTGCGCCAACTGGCTGTAGAAACCGCCCTTCTGGCGCAGCTCGGCGTCGGTGCCCTTCTCCAGGACCCGGCCGTCCTCCATCACCAGGATGCAGGAGGCACTGCGGACGGTGGAGAGACGGTGCGCGATCGCCAGGACGGTGCGGTTCTTCATGACATTGTTCAGTGCCTCCTGGACCAGCCGTTCGGTGACGGTATCCAGGGCGCTGGTGGCCTCGTCGAGAATGAGGATGGGCGGATTGCGGAGGATTGCGCGGGCGATGGCAACGCGCTGCTTCTGGCCGCCGGAGAGCAGATCGCCGCGTTCGCCGACCACCCGCTGGAAGCCCTCGGGGTGTTCCTGGATGAACTCCAGCGCCTTCGCCTGACGGGCGGCCTCCACCACCTCCTCGTGGGTGGCATCGGGACGGCCATAGCGGATATTCTCCTCGATGGTGGTATTGAAGAGGAAGGTATCCTGGGAGACCACGCCCACCAGATTCCGGAAGTCGCCGATATCCACCTGCCGCAAATCCACGCCATCGATAGTGACGGCGCCGCTGGTGGGATCGTAGAAGCGCGCCAGAAGATTCGCGACGGTGCTCTTTCCACTGCCCGTCTGACCGACCAGCGCCACCATCTCACCCTTGCGGACCGTCAGGTTCAAGCCCTGCAGAACATCCTGGCCGTCGGCGGTATAGCGGAAGGAGACATCGTGGAAGACGATCTCGTCGCGGAATTCCTTCAGGTGCACGGGATTTGCGGCGACGGGGAGGGAGGCATCCTCATCCAGGACCTGGAAGAATCGCTCGGTGGCGGCTGCGCCCCGCTGGAGGGATGCATTGACCTTCACCAGGTCCTTGATGGGCTTATACATGCTCTGGGCGGCGAAGGCCATTCCGCCCAGGATACCCAGGGTCAGGCCATTGATGTAGCAGAGCCAGACGAAGACCGCTGCCAGGATCATGGCAGCCAGCTGGAGCATCGGCTGCACGGCCACCTCCGCACGAATGGCACGCCGCAATGCCTTGAAGTATCCCTCGTTGACCTTGGAAAATGCGCCCTTCTCACGCTCTTCCTGATGGAAGGCGCGAATGACCTTCACGCCGCTGAAGCTCTCCTGCATGCGGTCGGTGACCTTCGCCACCCCATCCAGCACCCGGTGCTGGAAGCGCTTGAGGAGCCGGCAGACTGCATAGACGGGGAAGATGCAGACCAGCAGGAGGATCACGAGCACGCCGAACTTCCAGTCCAGGCCGGCCTCCATGGCGGTCATGACGAGATAGGAGCCGGCGGCCAGGATCTGCACGGGCGCCACGATGAGTTCGGGGAAGCTGGTGGAGATAATGCTCTCCACCGCATTGATGTCGTTGGTGCAGCGGCTAATGAGGCTCCCCACTGCCATGTCGTGGCGGGAATAGAACGCCTGCGACTGGTCCATGAGGTGGTTGAAGAGCGCTCCGCGCATGTCGGTGACCACGCGAGCGCCCAGCCACTTGAGGCAATAGCGGTTTCCCAGGATGGCCAGCGCCTGGAGCACGAAGAAGAGCCCCAGTCCCAGCATCATGACCACCACAATGCCGTGGGTCAAATGCTCGCCGTCCCCCCTGTCCACCTCGGGCAAGCCCACCTTCCGAAAGAAGCCATTGGCGGAATCCACATACTTGGCGATCTTCTCGGTCTGGCGGTCGAAGGCACCACCGGAACGCTTCTCGCTGGGAAGCACCACGAGGTCGTCCTTTTCCGGCGCCAGGGTAGTGCCGTCTTCCGTCGTCAGAGACTGCGTGGCGGGGGTGGTCTCCTGGACGGTGACGATGGCGTGTCGGTCACCGCCGCCCTCCAGTCCGGTAGCCACCATTCCGACCATTCGGCAGAGTGCCAGGAGTGCGCCGCCCTCCACGACAGCGAAGGTCACTCCCAGCAGGAAGGGCAGCCAATGCCGCAGGGCATAGGTGCCCAGCAGCCGGCGATAGGCATCGAAGAGTCCCCCCTGGGGCTTTTCGACGATATGGCTATGCTTGTGTCCCATTGGGGCGCGGGGGTTGCGGCGCTAGGCCAGCAGCTCCTTGATGGCGGAGGCGACCTCCTCCTTCTGGGCCAGGGTCAGCTCAGGGAAGATCGGCAGTGCCAGGGTCTCCTTGGCGGCACGCTCGCTCTCGGGGAAGTCTCCCTCGTGATAGCCCAGGTTCTGGAAGCACTCCTGGAGGTGGAGCGGGATGGGATAGTAGACCGCGCTGCCAATGCCGCGCGCCTTGAGGCCCTGCCACACCTGGTCACGCTTGCCATCCTTGATGCGAATCACATACTGGTTGAAGACGTGCCGGGTGGTATAGGGCGCCACGATGGGAGTCTGGATGCCCTCCACACCCTGGAAGAGACGGTTGTAATCCGCCGCATTCTGCTGACGCATGCGGGTCCAGTCGTCCAAATGCGGGAGCTTTTCCAGAAGCACCACGGCCTGCAGGGCGTCCAGACGGAAGTTGCTTCCCACCAGATGGTGATGATACTGGGGCGCCATGCCGTGGTTGCGCAAAATGTGGAGCTTCTCCGCCTTCTTCGGGTCGTTGCACACCACCATTCCGCCGTCGCCAAAGCATCCCAGGTTCTTGCTGGGGAAGAAGGAGAGGCAGCCGTAGTCACCCAGGGAGGCGACCCGCTTGCCCTCCCACTCGGAGCCGATGGCCTGGCAGGCGTCCTCGATGACGGGGATGCCGTGCTTGCGGGCGATCTCCAGGATGGGGCCCATGTCGGCGCTCTGGCCGTAGAGGTGCACGGGGATGATCGCCTTGGTGCGGGAGGTGATCTTCGCCTCGATCTGGGTGGCGTCGATATTATAGGTATCGGGGCAGATGTCCACGAAGACGGGCGTGGCTCCGAAGCGGCAGACGGCGCCGGCGGTGGCAAAGAAGGTATAGGGGGTGGTGATCACTTCGTCACCGGGGCCAATGTCCTCGGCCATCAGGGCGATCTGCAGGGCGTCAGAACCGGAGGAAACTCCGCAGGCGAACGCGCCGCCGCAGACCTTCGCTACCGCTGCCTCCAATTCCTCCACGCGGGGACCCAGAATGAACTGCTGGCTGGCGCAGAGCTCCTCCAGTTTGGGAAGGAGGTCTTTCTGAATGGAGGCATACTGCTGCCTCAGGTCCAAAAGGGGTACGCTCATTGGCAAAAATTCCTTATCTTGAATGACTTATGTAATTGAAAGGGGTCTTCTGCGGGGGAAGGAACGGGCCGTCCGGAGGAGAGTTCTCCGGGCGGCCTGAGAGAGATCCCGTCGCCTAGATGGCGTCGGCTATCGCGGCTGAGTGCTTCCCGCGGGGCGGATGTCGTGGATTCGGAGCTGTGGCACCTCGCAGTCGTGGAAGCGGTTGATGTGCGGGGAGTAGACGATGTCCCAGGGCCCCGGGGGCAGCTCGTCGGGTAGCCGCGAGAAGGCGATGAACTGCATCCGGCTTCCCTCGGAGTCCCGCACCACGCCGCGAGTGTGGGTGCGGCCCGCCAGGCCCTTCCGCTCGGGCATGACATTGCGCGTCACAAAAATGGGCTCGGTGTTTCCGTGGCCGAAGGGCTCCAGCTCCTTGAGCTCCTGGAAGAAGACATCGTCCATCTCCCGGAAGGGCACTTCGCCGCAGATGGAAAGGGTGGGACGCATGGACTCGATGCCCAGGACCTTCTGGACGGCGGCATCGAACTCCTCGCTGAAGCGCTCCAGATTTCCCTCTTCCAAGGAGAGTCCGGCGGCCATGGCGTGTCCGCCAAAGCGGATGAGGGTGTCCTTGCACTCGTCCAGGACCTGCACCAGATTCAGGGTTCTCAGGGAGCGCGCGCTGCCGGTGAACTGTCCGGAGGTATCGCGGGTGAGGACCACGCTGGGGCGGTGGTATCTGCGGGTGAGTCGGCTGGCCACGATTCCCACCACGCCCTGGTGCCAGGAGTCGCTCCACACCACAATGGAACGGGCCTCGGAGAGGTTCCGGGGAGTGCCAGGACGATACCGCTCGGCAATCTGCTGCTCGGCCTCGGTGACGACCTGCTCCTCGATGGTCTGACGCTCACGGTTCAGACGGTCCAAAATGCCCGCCAGCTCCTTGGCATGCTCCACATCGTGGGCCTCCAACAACCGCAGGGAATCGGTGGGATCGCCCATGCGCCCCGTGGCATTGATGCGGGGAGCCAAGCGGTAGGTGATGTCGCTGGTCGCCAGGCACTCGCCCACATTCGCAATCTCGCAGAGCTCGTGGACACCCGGGCGGGTCTGCATGGAGAGCACCTGCAGGCCCTGGCGCACCAGAATGCGGTTCTCGTTAAGCAACGGCACGATGTCCGCCACCGTCCCCAAGGCCACCAAATCCAGCACCGCGTGCAAATCGGTGTCCTCGCCGCCAATCTGGTTCTCCCGACCATACTTCAGGAAGGCGCAGGCCACCTTGTAGGCGACACCCACACCCGCCAAATCCTCGGTCTCCTTGGGAGCCCCCGGCAACTTCGGATCCACAACCACCATCCACTCCTGGGAACCCGTGTCCGCAGGCAACCCCAGGCCAATGGACCCCACACCCGACAGCCCGCCGTGCAACGGCGTGGGCCCCGGCGTGTGGTGGTCCGTGATGATCAAATCCAAATTGATGGCACGCGCGGCATCCACCGCGTCGTAGCTGGTGATGCCACAGTCCACCGTCACC
>CAZMWS010000061.1:0-10116 GCA_964570085.1 uncultured Lentisphaeraceae bacterium
TCCTTCCTCCTTCCTCCTTTTTCAGAGAGGGGGGCGCACGCACAGGGGGCATTATATTTTGAGGCGCGTCACTTTTTTGTTCTGTTTCCCGCCTTCTTCCTCCCTTTTTTGCATTCAGGAGAGCATTTCCATGTCCGACATCATCACCATGGGCCCCAACGGCCTTGTCACCGGCGACCACCCCATCATTCCCTTCATTGAAGGCGACGGCATTGGTCCGGACATCTGGCGCGCCACGCAGTCGGTGGTGGACGCCGCGGTCGCGAAAGCGTATAGCGGCAAGCGTTCTTTGGAGTGGAAGGAAGTCCTGGCGGGCGAGAAGGCCTTCAAGACCACGGGCAACTGGCTTCCCGACGAGACCCTGGATGCCTTCCGCACCTACCTGGTGGGCATCAAGGGCCCGCTGACCACCCCCATCGGCGGCGGCATCCGCAGCCTGAATGTGGCGATTCGCCAGGCGCTGGATCTGTATGTGTGCCTGCGTCCCGTGCGGCACTTCGAGGGCGTGCCCTCCCCCGCCAAGCACCCCGAGCTGGTGGACATGACCATCTTCCGGGAAAACACGGAGGACATCTACGCCGGCGTGGAATTCACCGCCGGTTCCCCCGAGGCCCAGAAGATCCTGGATTTCCTGAAAGCGGAGTTCCCCGACCGCTTCGCCCGCATCCGCTTCCCCCAGCAGTGCGGCATTGGCATCAAACCCGTCTCCAAGGAGGGCACCCAGCGACTGGTGGAGGCCGCCATCGACTACGCCATCCGCGAGGACCGCGATTCCGTGACCCTGGTGCACAAGGGCAATATAATGAAATTCACCGAGGGCGCCTTCCGTGACTGGGGATACCAGCTGGCACGCGAGAAGTACGGTGCACAGCCCATCGGCGACGGACCCTGGTGCTCCTTCGCCAATCCCGTCACCGGAAAGACCATCACCATCAAGGACGTCATCGCTGACGCCTTCCTCCAGCAGATCCAGACCCGCCCCGCCGAATACAGCGTGGTGGCCACCCTGAACCTGAATGGCGACTACATCTCCGACGCCCTGGCGGCGGAGGTGGGCGGCATCGGCATCGCCCCCGGCGCAAATATCAATGCCCGCACCGGCGCAGCCGTCTTCGAGGCCACCCACGGCACCGCCCCCAAGTACGCCAACCAAGACAAGGTGAATCCCGGCAGCCTCATCCTCTCCGCCGAACTGCTCCTGCGGCACATCGGCTGGCGCGAGGCCGCCGAACTGGTGGTCCGCGGCTTGGAGAAGGCGATCTCCCAGAAGACGGTCACCTACGACTTCGCCCGACAGATGGAGGGCGCCACCCTGGTCAGCTGCTCCGAATTCGGACGCCGCATCGTGGCCGCGATGTAAATCAAAAAGCCACGCGTCGCGTCGACCGCCCCTCCTTCTCTCATTTTCCACAACGGCAATGGACTTCCTAGGCATTGATCCCAGCACGCGCCAAGGCGCAAGAGCTGCGCTGCAGGCGCATGGTCACCTGGTGCGCGACTACATGCGCCTGCTGGACCGCTTTCGGGAGCTGCCTGCCTGCGAGGACCTCTGCCGTGAGGAACTCAAGAAGATGGGCTACGACGCGGATTTTCTGGATGGTCTAGAGACCCTCACGTGCCTGCCGCCTCCCGGCGATACCCTCTATCAGGGCGAGGACTCACCCTTCGAGCTCCAATACAACGAGATGCTCGACCGCATCGAGAACCCCGAAAATGCCCAGGAGGCCGAGCAGGCAGACAAAGAGGCCTACGACGCACTCTCCCCCGCCGAACAATTCGCCGCCGACAGCGCGACACACGCCGTCTCCCTGGCAAATACCTTCTTTATGCTGGCAGTGGACTGGTCGCAGGTCTCCTCCTTCCAGAACCTGCCCTTCTGCACTCCCAGAATGCAGCTGGAACTCCTGGGCTTCATCGGACTGGCCTGCGGATGCTGCCGCTCCGCCTACGACCGCATCGCCATGCGGCAATTCCCCTGCGCCCTGGAACTCCTGGAGAGGGTCCAGAAATACATCGACGAGATCCTGGCGCGGCAGCAGTCCTGGATCCGCGAGTATCCCGCCTTCATCACCGCGCTACGCACCCGCATACAGCTCCTGGAGAACATGCAGAAGAACCTCACCGGCCTGCGTAGCGCCCTCCGCCATCCCCCAGAAGATACGCCCCTCTCCTGACCTATGGCGGAAGCAAAGGCCATCTTGAAGGACGGGACACTCCTTCTCTCCGGGACCTGGGACCGGAACCACCCCCATCCCACACCCGCCGCATTCCTGGCAGAAAACGCCAGCGACACCCCCGACACGCCCGCACTCCAAGCCCTGAATGCCGATGCCCTGGAGTCCTGGGACTCCACCCTATTGGTCTTCCTCTCGGCACTGCTCGCCGCCACCGAGAAAACAGGCGTGCCCGCGCCAAATCTGGAGAGTCTCCCCAAAGGTCTCCGGACGCTTCTGGAATTGGGGGCGAAGGGCCGGCGGAATGCGCCCGCCCCAAGAACCAGTGGCACCGAGGAGCCCTCGTTGCTCCACCGATATGGCACGCGGGGACTGGAACTCTGGGGGATCTTCCTGGAGATCGTCCGCTTTGTGGGCGAGGTCTCCCTGGGCATCTGGCGACTAATCACCTTCCGGAGCTCCATGCGCGCCTGCGACTTCCGTGCGCAGCTGGTGGAGTGCGGTCCCCGCGCCCTGGGAATCATCTCCCTCATCAGCTTCCTCATGGGACTGGTCCTCGCCTTCGTGGGCTCCATCCCCCTGAAGTGGTTCCAGGCACAGCCCTACGTGGCCTCCCTGGTCGGCATCGGAATGCTGCGCCTCATGACACCCACCATGGTGGGCGTGGTCATGGCAGGACGAAACTCCGCCGCCTACGCCGCCGAGCTAGGCACCATGAAGGTCAATGAAGAGCTGGACGCCCTCCAGACCCTGGGAATCCCGCTGGTGGACTTCCTGGTCATGCCGCGCTTCCTGGCCATGTGCCTCATGATGCCGCTGCTCACCCTCTTCGGGGATCTCGTCAGCATCTTCGGCGGAATGCTGGTGGCGGTCTTTGACCTGGATCTGACCGTCCAGAGCTACTGGACCACCCTGGTCACCACCACACGCGTCAGCGATCTTCTGGTGGGCGTGGTCACCTGCGCGATCCTGGGCATCCTGGATGCCCTCTGCGGATGCTACCAGGGAATGCACTGCGGGAACAGCGCCGCCGCCGTGGGCGAATCCACCACCTCCGCCGTGGTCTACAGCATCGTCTGCATCGTCATCGCCACCTCGCTGGTCACCATCATCACCGTGCTCCTCAAGATCTGACCACCGAGAGAGACCTCCCCCCATGAGCGAACGAATCCCCCCCATCGAAGTCCAGGGCCTGACCATGGCATACGGCTCCCGGGTGGTCATGGAGCATCTGGACTTCCGGGTGGAATCAGGCGAGGTCTTCCTGATCATCGGGCCCTCCGGCTGTGGAAAATCCACGCTGCTGAAACACCTCATGGGCTTGTTGCCCCCGGAAGAGGGCGTGATCCATCTCTTGGGACAGAATCTCTGGGAGCTGTCTGACGAAGACCGCGGCGCCTTCTTGGGGCGAAACTGCGGCGTGCTCTTCCAGGGCGGCGCCCTCTGGAGCTCCATGACTCTGGAAGAGAATCTCTCCCTGCCCCTACAGGCATACACAGACCTCCCCACCGACGAAATCCGCGAGATCTGCCGCTGCAAGCTGGAACTGGTGGGACTCTCCGGCTTCCAAAACTACTACCCCTCCGAACTCTCCGGCGGCATGAAAAAGCGCGCGGGACTCGCCCGCGCCATGGCACTGGATCCGAAGATCCTCTTCTTTGACGAGCCCTCCGCCGGACTGGACCCCGTCAGCGCCCGGGACCTGGATCGGCTCATCCTGCAGCTGCGGGATTCCCTGGGCACCACCATCGTCATGGTCACCCACGACCTGGACAGCATCTTCGCCACCGGCACCCGCGCGATCTACCTGGATCCCCGCACACGCTCCCTCTTGGCAACAGGAAGTCCCCGGCAACTCTGCGGTCCCGAGGCCCCCGCACCCGTCCGCGAATTCCTCACCGGCGGAATCCTCCCCGGCGAATGGACGCGACCCGGCGCAGAACACCTTTCCCTCTCATGAAGAAGAACTCCAAGCAAGTCACCCTCATCGGCGCCTTCGTCCTGGGCGCCGTCGCCCTGCTGGTCTTCCTGCTGATGACCATCGGCGGCAATCGACTGGGCCGGGACTCCCTGCACTACCGGATCTACTTTCCCGCCAGCGTAAAGGGCCTGAATGTGGGCTCGCCCGTCATGTTCCGCGGCATCCCCGTTGGCGAGGTGGAGCGCATCAACCTGGCGCCCCAGGAGGACTCCACGCTGCAGGCGAGCCAGGAGCGGGAGCTGGAGGAGTCCGATATCCGCCAGGATGTGATGCCCGTGGAAGTGGGCATCAAGATCTATCCCGAGAAGCTGGGATTCTACTCCCACCACCTCTTCGCATTCCTTCCACACAGCACCAATAACCTGAATCAGGCACACGCATTCCTGGGACGACTGGTCCGCCGCCATCATCTGCGCGCGCAGCTGGAGACCCTCTCCTTCCTCACCGGACAGATCTATATTTCCCTCAATCTCCTCAACACCGTCCCCACCGAACCAAAGTGGCTCGCCGAACAGCTCTGGTCCCAGGGGACCATCCCCTCCCACCTCTCCCTCATGGCGCGCCTGAGCACCAAGGTGGATGAACAGGGTCTGGGCAACAACCTCCTCAGCCTCCAGAAGCTCCTGCAGCAGGTCTCCGTCTTCGTGGAGGAGGGCAAATCCAAGGCGCTGCTGGACAACCTGGACGCCACCCTGCGGAATCTCTCCGACACCGCGGTCTTCGTCCGCGACCAGGCGCCCAGCATCCTGCAAAACCTCCAAAAGACCGGCGAGCAGGCGCAGCAGCTCCTCTCCACCCTCCCCGAGACCCAGAAGGAGCTCACCGAGGCCATCCGCGATGCCCGCGCGCTGCTCTCGAAAGCCAATGGCACCCTGGAGGAGACCCGCCCCGAGCTCAACAAGACCCTCCAGCAACTCCAGAATACCCTCCAGACCGCCGGCGACGCCCTCCAGACCGCACAGCCCATCCTGGAACAGCTCCAAAACGCCTCGCAACCCAATTCCCCGGAACGACAGCAGCTCGACGACACCCTCCAGGAGTGCCGGCAGACCATGGACCAGCTGCGACTCTTCCTGGAGACCGTGAACCGCAATCCCCAGGCACTGCTCCTGGGAGAATAGCCCCTCCGCCCACCTGAAAACCAAGGAGAACACACCATGAAGAGACTGATCGCCATCCTCCTGGCGCCCCTGGCCGCCATGCTGCTCCTGTCCTCCTGCCTCCATAAGTCAGGCCACACGAAATTCTACGCGCTGGAGCCCGTAGCCCAAAGTGGGAACGACACCATCAGCATCACCCTCACGGGACTCTACCAGTCCCAGGAGATGCGCTACCTCACTCCCGAGGGCGAGGTGCTCTCCATTCCCGGATGCCGCTGGGCGATGCCCCTCCAGAAGCTCATTGACGCCGCCATCGGAAAAGAGCGGAACGAAAATCTGCGTATCAAGGCGAATTGCCGTCTGAACTCCATCCTCTGGAAGGCCAACGAGGGCTTCACCCTCTCGGGCGAAATCTTCCTGATTCTGAATCGGCCAATGAAAGACCAAAAGCGATTCCCCCACGCCATAGACTCCGAAGTCAAGAAACCACAGCCCTTCCAGATCTCCCTCCCCTGCTCCAAAAAGCCCACCGGCGCCACCCTCCGAGGCGTCATCGTACAGGGACTGAAACAAATCCTCGCACAGGCGCAGGAGCTCATCGAACAAGGGCAGGCACAGCTGGCCGCCGAGGCAAAAGCCGCGCAAACTGCACCGGCGCCCCAGCCCGCACCCGCGCCCGCGCCTGTCGCCGAGTAGGCATACCACTCCTTTCGTCGTCGTCCATCCTCCCCATGAACCACCTCCCCCAGCACCTCCTCCGGACGCTCCTGCTCTTCTGCCTGGCCACGCCCTGCCTGCTTCCCGCACAGGACGCCGCCCGGAAGGATTCGGTCTTCCTCTTCCCACAAGTCCAGGAGCCACCGAATCTGAACTGGAAATACGGCCAGGAGGCCATGTCGGAGCGCCTCTACAAGAATGCGCGGCGGTACTTCTCCGTGGCATTGCAAGAGGCGAAGTCCCCCGCGGAGTGGGGCGAGATCTCGTTGCGACTCATCGAGGCATGCCTCCTGGACGGCGATGCGAAGGACGCCCTGCAGAAGGCAAACGAGCTGCTCTCTCCCGAGCGCGCGGCGCTCTCCCAAGAGACCAAGGACCAGGCGCGATTGCTGGCGGGACTCGCCTGCGTGAAAGAGGAGGACTACCCCACCGCACTGAATTTCCTGACGCCGCTACTGGACTCGCCGTCCCTCAAGACGCCCCAGCAGCAGGCGCAACTCCTGGAGGCACTGGCCAATGCCTGGAATGCCACGGGACAGTGGGAGAAGAGCCGCACGCTGCTGGTCCAGCGCCGCGAGGCATTCTCCCCCGAATCCCCGGAGCGCGAAAAGCTCACCTGGCGGCTCTTGGACGCCACCCTCTCCCAGGGGGTCTGGCAGGAGACCCGACAGCTGATCCAGGAGCTGGAACAGGCCGATTCCGACCAGCACGACCGAACCCTCCTACAGCTGCTGCGCATCCGCTGCGATCTCGGCGAAGGGAAGCTGGAGCAGGCCGCGCAATTCTATCATGACAGCGGTCTGGATGGTCGCCTTCCCCAGAAGGCGGATCGTCAGTGGTGGCAGGTGCTCTCTTCCCTGGCGCAGGCATGCCAGCGGGAGTCCCTCATGGAACAGGCCGCGAAGCTCTACGGTGATGCCGCCACGGTGGCACCCGATATCGAGGGCGCCCGTGAGGCGCGCCGTTGCCAGGCAGAGGCGCTCTGCGCCATCGGAAAGCCCCAGGAGGCCCGCGCACTGCTGACCACTCTCCACGAAGAACTCCCCCAGGACGCCGCCATCACTCTCCGCCTCGCCGAAGTCCGCATGGCACTCCAGGAACGCCGCAGCGCCGCGGAGCTCTTCCAGAGCGCCGCCAAAGACGAGGGCCTGCCGCTCGCCCAACGGCATCAGGCCGCCCTGAAGAACGGCCTCTGCCTGGCGCAGGAGGGCCTGGGCGCCGAGGCCTCACAGGCATACCAGCAAGCCGCACAGCTGACAGAGTCCCCGAAGGAAAAGTGCGATGCGTTGCTCCTCGCGGCCGCGCAGGAAGAGAAGAGCCTGCAGGATGCCCGCGCAGTGGAGCTCTATCTCCAGGTGGCCGATTCCTTCTCGGCAGGACTCCCCGAGGCCGCCGATGCCCGTCTGGAAGCCGGACGGCTCCTCCTGGAAACAAAGCCCCTGGAGGCCATCCCGCAATTCCAGCGCTTCCTCGCCGAACACCCCGAGTCCCCCCGCGTCTGGGAAGCACGGCTGGCGCTGGCGAAAGCGCAGCCCGACCGCGAGACTGCCCTCGCCGGACTCCTGGAGGTCGCCCGGAATTGCCCCGACACCGCCCTCTCCACACAGGCGTATTTCGAGGCTCACGAGCGCGCATTGGCGCAGGGCGAAGCCGGCATGGAGAAGGCGCTCGCCATCCTCCAGGAATTCCTGGAGCGCCATCCGCAGATGAGCGAAGAGAAGCTCCGCTTGGCCAAGCACCAGAATATCCTCCTGGGAATGGCATTGAATCGTTCGGAGGCGGAAGCCTGGGCGCGGGATTTCCTGACGCAGTATCCCCAGGCCGCCGAGGCCCCCGAGATCGCCCTGCGCCTGGGCGACCACCTGTCCGCAAAGCAGGACTACCAGGGCGCAGCCACCCTCTACAAATCCGTCGGCAACTACCTCCAGGCCACCAGCGCCCTCAAGGAACGCGCCGCCTACGAGGAGGCATTCTGCCTCTCCCAAAACAAGGAGACCCTCGCTGACGCCCTCCAGAAGCTCCGGGAGCTCTCCGCCACCGGAAAGGAGCCGGAGATCCTGGCGCGCACCGCATTCCTGGAAGGCGATCTACTCACCCGACAGGACTCCCCCGAAGAGGCCCTGAAGCTCTTCGCCCGCGCCCGCGAAAAATCCCCCCGCGACTCCCTCCTGGCACTGGCCGCCGCCGGACGTCAGGCGGAACTCCTCTACGCACTGGGACACGCCCCCGAGGCCATGCAGTGCCTGGATCCCATCCTCCGCCAGCACGGCGGCGGTGACCGCGCTCTCCAGGCGCGCGCGAAACTCCTGATGGCGCGATGCCCCCTCCAACAGGGGAACGAATCCGCCGCCATCCAGCTCTACCAGCAGCTCCGCGTGGAATACGAGACCGCCCGACGCACCGCCCCGCAGGCCGCCATGGCGCCACAGGTCTACGTGGCCGCCGTACAGGAGCTCATCGCCATCCTGGAACGGCAGGGCGACTCCACCGCGGGGCGCCCCATCCGCCAGAACTACCAGAAGAATCCCGCCATTCCGCCACTGCCCTAAAACCACAGCGACATCCGGCACGATAATACCCCCTTCCTCACACACCAACACACCCCTTTCCACGATGAAACGGCTCCTCACTCTCTTGACGACTCTTCTGCTCCTCCCACTGGCGCTCACCGCACAGGATCTCCTGGGTGACGCCGTGCTGGCGAAGGTAGGCGACAAGGTCTTCACCTCCTACGACGTCCGACAGGCCGCTTCTGCCGCCGAACACGAGCTCTCCCCCACCCTCTCCGAGGCCGAGCGCATGGAGGCCGTGGCCGAAATCCGCAAGAGCACCCTGGATTCCATGGTCCTCACGGAACTGGTCTGGATGGACTTCAAGACCCTGAAGGGAAAGATCCCCACCTCCATCCTCCAGGAGCGCATCGACCAGATCACCCAGACTCAGGCCGGCGCCAGCGAAGAGCGACTCCGCGATATGCTCCACCAGCAGAACATGACCTACAAGGAGTTCGAGGACAATCTGGCAAAACAGCTGGGCGTGGAAATGCTCCTCTATGATCGCACTCGCCGGAATATCTTCGTCACCGACGAACAAATCCAGAAATACTACGACGAACACAGCCAGGACTTCCTCCAGAAACGCCGCTACCACGTGGAGGCAATCATGCTCCCCCTGACCGATGAGGGCCGCGCCACCGCCTCCACCATCCAGCAGGAACTCGCAAAGGGCACCCCCTTCGCCGATCTGGCAAAGAAATACTCCACCGGCGCCAACGCGGAACAGGGCGGCGATCTGGGATGGCTGGAGACCATGGCGCCACAGCTCCAGACCGTGGTCAATACCTTGAAGCCCGGCGAAACCGCCAAAGACCCCCTGGTCCTGGGATCCGCACTCTATCTGGTCCGACTGGCAGGCACCGAGGGCGGCGAAATCCCCGCCCTCGACACGAAACTCAAAAATGCCATCAAGCAAATCCTCGTGGATCAGGAGGCCGACCGCCGACTGGAGGAATACCGAAAGGCACTCTTCATGAAATACCCCGTGCGCATGTATTAACACGCCACACGCTAGGAATTTGAAAAACTGCCTGAAACGGATACATTACGGCACTTGACAATTCCTTAGCCTTTTTCTTTCATACAACAAAGCACACCTTAGAGGAAATCACACATGGGCTCCGTTAAAAAGCAGCGCCGCCGCAAGATCGCCAAGCACAAGAGAGACAAGATCCGCAAGGCTCTGCGCCACAAGAACAAGTAGCTCTCCTACTCCATAGGAGAACCCACTGGGAAAAGCCGCCGGGATACAAAACCGGCGGCTTTTTTGCGTTCTACGGCCGACGCCGCTAACGCGGCGTAAGTACTTGGTAATTAGTGGTTAGTGGTTAGTTGCAAGGTGCCGCAGGCGCCCTTCCGCCGCTTGGGGCGGCGGTACTAATTAGCACCTAGCAGATTAGTGATTAGCGGCTAGTTAATAAGGTGCCGCAGGCGCCCTTCCGCCGCTTGGGCGGCGGTACTGGCGCCCCAATATGGGCGCGCAATCACCGCCGGTAGGCGGAAGAGCGTAGGCAGGGGTACGGGGGCGGCAGCCTCCCGTCCTTTGGATGACCTGCCCTACCAGTTTACCCTGCCCAAAACTAGAAAAA
>CAZMWS010000062.1:0-10104 GCA_964570085.1 uncultured Lentisphaeraceae bacterium
GGCAGCATTACTGCCGCAGATCGGCGGCAGTAATCTGCCAGGTCGTGTAGGTGCCGTTGGCGTGGACGCGGAAGAATCGGAGTCCGGGATTACCGTCGTTGTAGGAATTGAGGGTGGCGGCTTTTGTGAAGCCGAGAGTGATGCCCTTTGGATCGGTGGCGACGAAGGTATTCATATGGTCGTGACCGAAGAAAGCGCCCTTCATGTTTCCGCATTTCAGCCAGCTCTGGTAGAGAGTACGTCCCTGGTAGGTGTGTTCGGCGTCCTCATAGACATTCTTGGGCGGTGGACACGGGGGCTCTTTCAGCTCGCCCGTAAATTGGATTTCCGGGGACAGCCGCATGAATTGCTGTGTCATGGGGCACCATACGACGCCCGCGGGGAGCCGCTTGATTTGCTCTTCCAGAGGAAGGGATTGCAGTTCCTGTGGGAGAGTCGTCGGCTGGAGGATGCCATCCGCATAGACATCCCAGACGATGATATGCTGGAACCAGAGGCACGGCAGATGGGAGGCATTCTCCTCGTACCAGCGGATCTGCTCACTGCGACAACCATCGTAGCAATTCTTTTCAGGCGTCGGGTAGTCCCCGGAGTCCATGACCACCAGAAGGAACCGATCCTCCCCATTTTGACGGAGGGCAATAGCCCCGGAGCCGGCGCCAGGGAGTGCAGGCACATCGATGTCCACGAAGAGTGAGCCGCCGAGCTTCTTGAAGAAGTCGTATTGTTGCTGGCGGGTAAAGCGCTGTTCTTCATGGATTTCCGAGTCGTGGTTACCGAAGGTGACGGTGAAGGGGATTTGGGCATCCTGGAAGAGCTTCACGGTTCGCCGCGCCAGAATCGGGAAAGCGAGTCGATGTCCGAAGGTAGAGGTATTATCGCCGGTGAGAATGACCAGCGACGGACGCTCCTTCGCCAGCGCCTTCTCCAGAAAACGGAAGCTCTCTTCGTGCATGGGCACCTCATCCTGAATATCCGTAATCTGGCAAAAGACAAAGTCGCCCCCTTCGTCAAAATCCAGCCCCGGAAAACGGGAAACGAGGTCGCTACGCGGCTCTTCCACCGCCTGAGCGGCATTTTCCAAAAAGGAGGAAGTGTGGTCGCTGCGCGGCTCTTCCGCCGCTTGCGCGGCGGTACTGTTAAATGTAGAGGCAAAGATCATAAGCAAGAAAGCGCAGAGAAAAGAGAGTACTTGCATAGTGGCAATATGCGATTGGCGATGGGGCAAACAATGAATTTTACTAGAAAAATCCAGGTATTTTGTAAAAATACTGCCGCATTTATAGCGTTCTAGCCACAAAACAACTTTCTGCCGCGCAAGAGCCCCAAAGGACGGAGGGCTGCCGCCCCCGTCCCCCCCGCCTAGCTTTTTTCGTCTTTCAGCAGTACTGCTGGCGTTTAAGCCAGCATTAGCGCACGCGCCGGGGAATCCCGGCGCGGGGTTCCGCAGATGCGGAACCCTGGCCTAACTTCCTCCTTCCTCCTACCTCCTTCCTCCTTTTTCTACTGTCCAGCAAGGCTGGCCTTGCTGGACAGCTCTTCCCATCTGGCATAGAGGTTTTCGACGGCAGCCTTCGCGGCGTCCATTTCCTGGGTGAGTTCCTGGGTGCGGGCGCCGTATTTTTCGTGGAAGTTCGGATCGGCGAAGATGGCTTCGATGGAAGCGACCTTTTCCTCGGCGGCGAGGATGGCGTCTTCCATCCCCTCCAGTTCCCGCTGTTCCTTCCAGGTCAGGCGATTCGTCTTGGAGGTATGGCGATTTCCGGAGGGCTCTTGTGGAATCGCCGGGGCTTTTACACCGGCCTGTTGCTGAGAAGCCTGTTGTTGTGCGGCAAGGCGTTGTGCGCGTTTTTCCAGATAATACTGGTAGTCGCCGTGCTGGAAGACCACCCTGCCCCCGCCCTCGAAGGCCAGGATGTCGGTGCAGACGCGATTGAGGAAGTATCGGTCGTGGGAGATCACGGCCACGCATCCCGGGAAGTCCATGAGTGACTCCTCCAGGACGCGGAGGGTAGTCAGATCCAGGTCGTTTGTGGGCTCGTCCAGGAGGAGGAAATTCCCGCCGCGCTTCAGGACCTTCGCCAGCAGCAGTCGATTTCGTTCGCCGCCGGAGAGCTCTCCCACGTGGGTGGTGATCTCCTCGTCCTGGAAGAGGAAGCGTCGGAGGTAGGTCCAGACCGCCACCTTCTGATGACCGAACATCACAAAATCATTGCCCTCCCCGATCTCCTCTAGGACCGTCTTCGAATTATCGAGAGTCGTGCGGTGCTGGTCTACGTAATTGAACTCCACCTTTGGGCCCACCTGGAGAGTGCCGGCGGTGGGCGTGAGTTCTCCTAGGAGGAGTTTCAGGAGACTGGTCTTTCCCAAGCCATTGCGTCCCAGGATTCCCAGACGCATTCCGCGGGTGAATTCCAGGGAGAGATCGTGGAAAAGGAGGTGTCCATTTCGTTCCAGGGACACATTTTTCAGAGAGACAATGCGGTCGCCGAAGGGCGCGGGGGGCGGCATCAGGACCTCCGCTTCCCGCTCCACGGGGGGCGGCGCGGCATTGACCGCCTCGTTGAAGCGCTGGATGCGGCTCCAGGACTTCGTGCCGCGCGCCTGGGGTCCCCGGCGAATCCAGTCGATCTCCCGACGAATGAAGGAGAGCCGCCGCTCCTCATTCTGGCGATTCTCCTCCTCGCGGAGCGCCTTCTTGCGGAGATACTCGCTGTAGTTTCCGGGATAGCTATAGAGGACGCCGGCCTGGAGTTCCAGGATGCGAGAACAGACCCGATCCAGGAAATAGCGATCGTGGGTCACGAAAAGGCAGGTGCCGCGGAGGCGATTGAGATAGTCTTCCAGCCACTGGATGGTCTCGGTATCCAGGTGGTTGGTGGGCTCGTCCAGAAGCAACAATTCCGGTCGGTCGATGAGTGCGCGGCAGAGTGCGACACGGCGTTTTTCGCCGCCGGAAAGCTGTCCTGCGGGGCGTTGGAGCTCGGGGACTGCCAGGGAGGTCGCCAGTTCCTGGAGGCGGGTCTCCAGCGTCCAGCCCTGCCGGGCGCCGATCTCCCGCTCCAAGTTTGACCACTCTGCCTGCGAGAGGGAGGGATCGTGTCGCTCGTAGCGCGCCAGGAGTTCCAAGGTATCGTGGGCGCCCTCCAGGATATTCTCGCGGACGGTGCGTTCCGGATCCAGCTTCACCTCCTGGGGAAGATAAGCGCAGCGGAGGAGCTTCCGGGTCACGATGTCGCCGGAATAGAAGTGTTCGTGCCCCGAAAGAATGCGCAGCAGGAGGGATTTTCCGGCGCCATTGCGGCCCACCAGTCCCACGCGTTCGCCCTCCCGGACCAGGAGTTCCTGGTGATCCAACAGCACGCGGGTTCCGATATTTGCGCACAGATCCGTGGCGGAGAGGACCACGGGGGCGCCGCTTCCCTGCAGTTGTTCGGCCATGATGACTACACCTCGTAGATCGTAAGCTGGCAGTCGATATTGCCGTTCTTGAGGGGGAAGCGCTCCACGGGCCGCAGGGGAATGCAGCGCACGCATTGCGGGGCGCCCGCCAGGACCGCCACGCGACAGTTCTTCAGACGCGCGACGGCATTTCCGAATTCCTGGTAGAGGCGATTATCGCCGTCCAGTCGGACGCCATAGGGTGGATTGGTGACCACCAGCCGGCGCTGTCCATCGCTCTGGAGATCCCGCAGGCGAATGGGCCGGAAGGAGATCTTTCCTGCCAGACCAGCGCCGCGGGCATTCTGCTCGGCGAGTTCCAGGACGCGGGGATCCAGGTCGCAGCCGGTGATCTTCGGGAGTTGTCCCGTGGCATTTCGACGGGCCTCGCCGCGCAGCTCACGCATCCGATCGGCCTGCACAGCGCCGAAATTCGCCCAGCGCTCGAAGCCGAAGCGTTTCCGGAAGATTCCGGGAGCGATATTGGCGGCCCACATGGCGCCCTCCACCAGGAGGGTCCCGGAACCGCACATGGGATCCAGCAGGGGTGCCTGTCCATCCCAGTCCGTGAGGCGGAGGATAGCGGCAGCGAGAGTCTCCTTGAGGGGCGCCTCACCGCCGGACACGCGGTATCCGCGCTTGAAGAGTGGATCGCCGGAGAGATCCAGATAGACGGTGGCGCGCTCGCGGCCCCAATAGACAAATGCGCGGACATCGGGATCGGTGCGGGAGACCATGGAGCGCTCGCCATGGAAGAGCCGCCGTTGCCGATCCACGATGGCGTCCTTGAGGCGGACCGCCACGAAATCGGGATTTTCGCCGCAGGAGGGATGCGCGTATGCCGCGCAGGCGATTTCCTGTGCGGGCGTCAGATAGTTTTCCCAGGCGAGTGCGTTCGCGCCCTCGTAGAGCTGATCCAGGGAGCGTGCGGGGAAGCGTCCCAGCACCAGCATGACGCGTTGGGAGATCCGGCTATGGAGGCAGCATTTCCAGCCGTCTTCCAGCGTGCCGAAGAAGGGGATTCCGCCCGAATTGAGTCGTGCGGAGCGAAAACCGAGATCCTGCAGCTCCTCGCGCAGCACACCCTCGGTGCCCGGAGCCGCAGTGGCATAGAATTCCAATGCGTCTTGTTTCATGATGTCCTCTCGCCGAGGATAGCGCCCGCGCAGTTTGCTGTTTTGCGGGCGGTCCTCCCTGTTGTGGCATGGCCCCGCAGAGAAAATGTTCTCCCTGCGGGGAATTCGGAAAAAAGCGGAGTTTGATTTACTTCGTGGGATGGAGTTTTCGGACCAGTGCCAGTTCGCGGTCGAAGAGGTGTCCGCGCTGGATCAGTTCCAGGAGCTTATCCTCCAGGGTATCCCAATTTTCGGCAGTGGGTTCGCCGTCCTCCCACTTTTCGGCATCGTCGGGGCGGAAGCGCCAGCGGAGGGTATCCGCGAAGAACTCCACGCGCACCTGTCGTTTGCCGCCAGGGAACTCCTTGTCAAGCCAACCGATGGGTCGTCGCATCTGGGGTCTCCTTCCGTCGGGGGCTTACATCACCTTGAACTTGGGGAGATCCTGGATATCGACCATACCCACGAAACGCCCCTCGTCGTCCACCGCCACCACATCGTCGATCTTCCGGTTTTCGATGAGCTTGAGGATTTCCACAGCCATCTGCTTCTGGTTGATGGCAACGGGGTGTTTGGTCATGACGGACTCGATGGATTCCTGGAGGACCTTGTCGTTGTTGGTCATGGCGCGGCGGAAATCGCCGTCGGTGAAGATTCCCAGGAGGAGATTCTGGTCGTCCACGATGGCAGTGGCGCCGTCGCGCGCCTTCGTCATTGCCAGCAGCGCCTCGCGGACGGTGGCGGTGGGCTTCACCACGGCGCAGCGCTCGCCAGTGCGCATGCAGTCCTTCACGGTGAGCGTGATAGTGCGTCCGATGGCGCCGGCGGGGTGATTCATGGCGTAGTCGGAGAGCTGGAAGTCCTGACAATCCAGGAGGACCATCGCCAGGGCGTCACCGAGTGCCAGCAGTGCGGTGGTGGTGGTGGTGGGAGCCAGATTGAAGGGGCACGCCTCCCGCTCCACGGGCATGGGGACCACCAGGTCGGAGAAGCCGGCCAGCCGGGAGTCGCTCTTGCCGGTGATGCCGGCGATGGGGACTCCCATGCGCTTGACGGCGGGCAGGACCCGCAGGAGTTCGTCGGTCTCGCCGGAGTAACTGACGGCCAGCAGGAGATCCTGGGGAGAGACCACGCCCAGATCACCATGCATGGCTTCCACGGGATGCATGAAGACCGCGCGAGCGCCGGTGGAGGCCAGGGTGGCGGCCAGCTTCTTGGAGATATGGCCGCTCTTGCCCACGCCACACAACACCAGCTTGCCGCCCGCCTGGAGAATCTCCAGGCACTTGCGCACCAGAGCAACGAAGGGCTCGCCCAATTCGTCGCGGACCTTCTTCACGCCGGCAATCTCGACGTCCATCACCTCACGGGCGCGGGCGAGGATACTCTGGGAATCCGTATTCTTCAGTTCCTTGTTCATGGATTGACTCTTGATTGTTGTATGAAAGAATGGGAAAGTCTGGTTCGAAGCCTATGAAAAGTGCGGGGGGGTGCGGGGGGCTTGCCCCCAGTCCTTTGGATATTCCGCCAGCAGAAAGGAAACCCTTCCGGGGCATTTCACCGCGCCATCAGTCGCGTCTGGATCCTTTCCGCCAGGGAGGCATCGGTGCAGTGTGGGAGCCAGCGTTGGAGGGCGTTGCGGAATTCGGGATCCTGGCGATGAGAGCGCAAGAGGCCCTTTGCCGCCGTGTTTTGCAGCGTGGGATCGGGGTCTTCGAGAGTCGCCAGAAGGAGTTCCTCCCATCCCTCGGGGTGGAGGGTAGGAAGAAGTTCCAGGGCGCGCTTGCGAAGAGAGAGATCCTCGTCCAGGAGCGCCTCCTCCAAAACGGACGCGCGGAGGCCCTCGGGGAGTTGCCGCACGAGATCCAGCACGGCCTGTCGGCAGCCGGGACGGGGACTCGTCTGGAGCAGCGACAGCTCTTCAGGGGTGAGCTGGGATGCGCGCTGGCGAAGGAGTGAAAGCAACACCTGCCGTGCACGGCGATTGCCCTCCAGACGCAGGAGCGCCTGCACAATCAGCCGAGGCGAGAGCCTGTCGGTATATCCGCGATGGCGGACCACCTGTGTCCAGAGTTCTGCCTGAAGCGAGAGTGGCAGTGTCTCGTCGGGGAGGAGCGCCTGGAGGGCGTTCCACCAGGCATCGGCGGAGAGCGTCCAGAGGGCGTCCAGGAGTCGGGAGAAGTCGTCTTCGGAGACGCCCTCGCCTTTTAGCGCCACGGCGATCTCGGAAGAGAGCGCCTCGGCGTCCTGGGGAGAAGCGATCTTCGCGCGGGAGAGAAGCGCCGCGGAGCGGACGCGGGAATCACTGTCCTGGGAGAGCGCCTGGAGGAGTTCGGCGGCGCCGGGGCACTCCCAGAGGACGCCCGCCAGGAGTGCGCGCAATTGCGCGGAGGAGCTTTTGGCGAAGGGTGTCAGTGCCTGTATTCGCCGTTGCGGGTCGTTGCAGGACGCGCGGGCGGCCAGGGGTATGGCGAGTGCCTGGAGTTCCCGGGGCTGATCGGCAACCAGGAAGGGCGCCACCGCATCGAAGCCGAGTCGCCCTCCGTAGTAGGGCAGTGCCTTGAGGACATTTGCACGGACCTGTTCGTCGGGATCCGCAAGCGCACTCTCCAGCAGCGCGGGATCTGCAGAGGCGCCGGTGGAGACGCGTGCGGAGGGCGAGAGCCTCACGCGTCCGGAGACGAAGACTCCCAAACAGGGCGCCACCTGCGAGGATGCCAATCGGCGATTCTGCACATCGGGATCCCGGAGGAGTCCCAGGACCGCGGCGGCATTCTCCCGGAGCCAGGACGGCCTTTCAGAGAGCGCCACCAGTGCGCAATGCCGCACCCCTGCGTCGGAATCCGAGAGGCACTCCGCCAGTAGCGCAGGGACCTCCGGGAGGTCGTATTTTCCGGCAACCAGCACCGCATCCCGGCGGATTTCCGGATCGGTGGCGGTCAGTCGTTCGCGGCATTCCCGAAGAGTCTCCTGCGGGGTCTTTTCCGCCAGGAGGGACGCTGGCGCCAGGAGTGCGGCGACCAGGAGGAGGATTGCCGGGAGTGCGCGCATTCTAGGCGTCCTCAGGGCAGCCGGAAGGCATCGCCCAGGGCGTCAGCGGGCATCCGCCAGTCGCCTCTGGGGGAGAGTGCGATGGTTCCCACCTTGGGGCCATCGGGCATGGCGTTCCGCTTGAACTGCTGGGCGAAGAAGCGCCGGAAGAAGAGCGCAAGCGTCTTGGAGACCTTCTCGGGGGAGTGGACGTCGCGGAAGACCCACTGCGCCAGGGTCAGGATGTTCTCCGGACGCTCGCCATACTTCAGGAAGAAGTAGAGGAAGAAGTCGTGGAGATCATAGTTTCCGATGATCTCCTCGGTGAACTGCTGTCCCGGAAGAAGTTCCGGAGAGACGGGCGTGTCGATGACATCGCGGAGATAGGCGGCCAGCTTCGCGGGGGAGTGTTCGGCCACGTATTCCACCATGAAGCGGATGAGGGTCTTGGGGACGCCACAGTTCACGCAATACATGGACATGTGGTCGCCATTGTAGGTGCTCCAGCCCAGGGCGATCTCGGAGAGGTCGCCAGTGCCCACCAGCAATCCGCCCTCCTGGTTCGCCAAGTCCATGAGAATCTGGGTGCGCTCGCGCGCCTGGGAGTTCTCGTAGACCACGTCGGTCTTCTTCGGATCGTGTCCGATATCCCGGAAATGCTGTTCCACGGCGGGACCAATGGGGATCTCCCGGAGCTCGGCGCCAATCTCACCCGTCATGCCAACCGCGTTGTTCTTGGTACGGCTGCTGGTGCCCATGCCAGGCATGGTGACCGCCAGAATGAACTGCGGCGGCAGCGAGAGCAGTTCGCAGCACTTCGCGCAGACCAAAAGCGCCAGCGTGGAGTCCAGTCCGCCGGAGAGCCCCACCACCAGGCGCTTGGCGTGGGTGTGGGAGACGCGGCGCGCCAGGCCCGATGCCTGGATCTTCAGGATCTCCTCGCAACGGGCGCTACGCTCAGGGGAGCGTTCGGGAACGAATGGGTGCTTCGGCAGATCCAGTCCGGAGAGGTCCTCCACAGTGGGGAGGGCGCCCAGTCGAATGGGCGCGTGTTCGCCTTGTGGGCGGGGTCGGCAGTCATTGAAGGAGCCCCAGCTGCGGCGCTGGGAGTCCATCCACCGTGGAACGAAATCCGCCTCGATGCACTGGGAGTCCCGCTGGAAGCGCTCAGTCTCGCCCAGGAGGCGTCCATTGCAGGCGGCGATGGCGTGTCCGCTGAAGACCAGATCGGAGGAGGACTCTCCCACGCCGGCGCCAGAAAGGACATACATCCCCATGAGACGTGCGCTCTGGCTGGTCACCAGCATCTTCCGGTAGTCCGCCTTGGCGACCAATTCGGGTCCGGCGGAGAGATTCAGCAGCAGCTGTGCGCCGCGCAGCGCCATATCCTGTGAAGGCGGCGCGGGCACCCAGAGATCCTCGCAGATTTCGACGCCAAAGCGGAGTGGCTGGTCCTGGGTACCGTAGACCAATCCGGCGCCGAAGGGGACCTCTTTGCCATGGAAGAGATAGGGCGTTCCGTCGGCCTCGGAGGCGGGCCGGAACTGCCGGCGTTCATAGAATTCCCGGTATTCGGGGAGGTGGCTCTTCACCGAAAGCCCCAATAGCTCGCCGTTTTGAATGACGGCGGCGCAATTAAAGAGACGGGTTCCGCGGAGGACGGGGACGCCTGCCACCAGGACGGCGCCATTGCCCTTCCGGGAGACCTGGCAGAGTTCGTCAAGACCCCAGAGCGCCTCCTCCAGGAGGGTGCGTTGCTCGAAGAGATCGCCGCAACTGTATCCGGTGATGGACAGCTCGGGGAAAACCACCACTGCAGCCCCCCGCGAAACCGCGCGCTCGTAGAGACCGGCCATCTCCCGGACATTCTCCCGAGGAGCGCCCAGGAAGAGCCGCGGCACACACGCCGTCACCCGATAAAGTCCGTCAAATCCCACGAAATGTCTTCTCCCGTAAAAATAAGGAATGCCGGAGAGGCCCCGAGGCCTCCACCGGCAGAATGAATTCATGCCTCACGGAAAACGCAGGAGGCGATCTCCTCCTGCGTCCGTGTGCGGCGGCGGATTACGCGTTGGGCTGGTCGTCCTGTGCGGCGGCCTCGGCGGCAGTGGCGGCGCCCTCGGCATCCTCCTTTGCGACGGGGATGCTGACGAAGCGGAAGTTCACGTCGCCCAGGCAATCATCCAGGCCCAGCTGGATACGCACTTCGTCGCGCACCAGTGTGCGGAGGGCCTTGTGGGCTTCCACCAGATTGGCGCCGGCGGCGGCAGTCAGGCAGAGATCCAGATCGCACTTGCCCTTGCGGCGCACCAGCTCCAGGCACTTCAGGGAGACGCCGGAGACCCGGGAGACCACGCCCGCCAGGAAACCCTTCAGCGCCTTGCGGGTGATGGCGAAATCGCCGCCCTCGTCGCGGACGATGACAGCATCCATTCGCGCGCGGCTGCGGCGGATTGCCCAGACGATGAGGATCACGAGTAGCAGGAGGATGGCTCCTGCGGCTGCGCCATACCAGAAG
>CAZMWS010000063.1:0-3970 GCA_964570085.1 uncultured Lentisphaeraceae bacterium
TAACTTCCTCCTTCCTCCCTCCTCCTTCCTCCTTTTTTTGAATTTGAATGTCCCTTCGCAACGACTACCAAGCAACCATCCACACCTGTTGGCTGTCTAGCATTCTGCAACCGTTGGCGGTGGTGTATCATCCGTTGCTCTTCTTGAGATTCCAGGCGGAGATGGGCCTGGGCTTGCGACAGCTGAGCTTTTTGGTGGCGCTGAATTTCACCACGCAGATGGTCGCCGATCTCACGGCGACCCGCTATGCGGACAAGGTGGGCATTCGGCGGTGCCTGGTGGCCTCCCAGACCCTGGAGGGCGTAGGACTCATCGCCACCGCGCTCTTTCCCAACATTCTATCCCCCTTCCTGGGGCTCTGCCTAGCGACTTTGCTCTTCAGCTTCGGCAGTGGACTTACGGAGGTACTCACCAGCCCCACCGTGGAGGCCTGTCCCACCAAGAACAAGGTCAAGAGCATGGCGCTATTGCACAGCATGTACAGCCTGGGCTCCATCGGCGTCATCGTGCTGTCCACACTCTTCTTCACCACTGCCGGACTCCAGCACTGGCGGATCCTGACCCTCATCTGGGCAGTGGCGCCCCTCTATAACGCCTGGCGCTTCAGCGTAGTCCCCATTCCGCGGCTGCTGGAGAAAGAGGAGGAACAGGGCCTCTCCATTGGTGCATTGGCGAAGATGCCCGTCTTCTGGATCATCATGGTCCTCATGGCGACCTCCGGCGCCATCGAGCTGGCGCTCTCCCAGTGGAGCAGTGCTTTGGCCGAGGCATCCCTAAAGGTCACCAAGACCCTGGGAGACCTGACGGGTCCCTGCGCCTTCGCCGCACTCATGCTCCTGGGACGACTCCTCCTGGCGCACTTCGCCCCCGAACGGGAGCGCCTCTGGAAGGCGATGCTCGGCAGCGGTTTCCTGGCACTGGCCGGATTCCTCCTGATCCTCCTGGCCCCCCATCCCGCACTGGCACTCCTGGGAGTCGCCATCTCCGGACTGGCCGTCGCAATCCTCTGGCCCTCCACACTCTCCCTGGCCGCCAAGACCATCCCCAAGGGAGGGACGCCGCTCTTCGGACTCTGCGCCCTCGGCGGCGATGTGGGCTCGACCTCCGGACCCGCAATCGTCGGATGCCTCGCCGCCTCCTGCGGCGATAACCTCCGCGCCGGAATGACCGCCGGACTCGCTTACGCCACCATCATGATCATAGCACTGCTCCTTCTGCGGCAATTCGGCAAAAAACGCGGCGCTTGAACGCCGTAAGTCCTTAGCAATTAGTGGGTAGTGATTAGCCTATAAGGCACCGCAGACGCCCTTCCGCCGCTTTCTGAGGCGGCGGTACTAATACCGCGGCAACGGCCGCGGAAGAGCCGCGCAGCGGCCGAATAACTAACGGCTAACAGCTAGCCACTAACAACTTCCGCGGCGAGAAGCGCCGCGGCATTGGCGCACGCGCCGGGAAATTCCGGCGCGGGGTTTCGGGCGGCGCCCGAAACCCTGGCCTAACTTCCTCCTTCCTCCTTCCTCCTTCCTCCTTTCTCCTTTCTCCTTTTTCCGCAATGACTTTCACCGGTGTCATCCTCAATGCCCTAGGTGTTTTCTTTGCGGGTCTTTTAGGCTCTTGGATCAAGCGAGGGATTCCGGAGCGCATGAAGGAGCCGCTGTTGCATGCGCTGGGTCTCTGCGTGCTGTATGTGGGTGTCACGGGCTTTTCCGCGAAGACCAACGTCACGATCCTGGTCTTCTCCATTGCCTTTGGAGTCCTGGTTGGCGAGTGGCTGAATATCGAGGGCCGCCTCAATCAACTCGGTGGCGCACTGCAAAAGGTCCTTCCTTTCCACGACGAGCATCTGACGGAGGGCTTCGTCTCCAGCTCCATCTTCATCTGCGTGGGCGCCATGTCCATTGTGGGCGGCATTGAGAGTGGCACCCAGGGCACCTACCAAATCTACCAGGCGAAGGCATTCATTGACATCCTCATCATCTTCCTCTTCGCCACCACAAAGGGCGTGGGATGCGCGCTGGCATCGGTCTCCGTCTTCCTCTACGAGGCCGCCATCACCCTCATGGCGCACGGCATCGCCGGCATCGTCAACGACACCGTCCTGAGCCAGATGTCCGAGATCGGCTCCCTCCTGATTGCCGGAATCGGCCTTAACCTATTGGATATCACGAAGCTCCGTATCGGGAACTTCGTTCTGGCGCCCTTCCTCCCCGTGGCAATCTACGCCGCGCAGAGGGCCTTCCAGGCTCTCACTGCCGCCGGCGCACAATAGACGGCGCATACCCCCGTCCGCAACTGATATTTCCCCGCGACGGACGTTCCAATAACGCATTATTCTGGGCTCGTGTGCGTACATGCGTACGCGTGCGTGTGCGCATGAACCCCTGAGGGTGGCTTATAGTATCCCCCTTGACGCACTTTCTATGGAGGAGATGAGGCATTGACGAAAGAGGACTTGCTACAGCGCATACGCGGAAATCTGGAGGCGGCGATCCGTTTTTACCAGAAGAACGCGACCCTGGAGATGGGGGTTCTCCGGGAGCTAGGGAAGGACCTTTCGGAGCCGGGGGTACCGCTGTTTTTGGCGTCCATGCCGAATACTCCCAGCCGGATTCTGGAGCAGCTTCTGGACTCCGAGGATGCGGCGGTGCTTGCTGCGCTGTCGTTGAATGCGAACTTTCTGCATCGGTTGGTGAGCGCGCCCTCCAAGGCGGCGCGGCTAGCGGCGGCGGGAAGCCGGAAACTCACCCAGCCCCAGGCGCAGCAGCTTGCGCAGGATCCGGAGGTGGATGTGCGGGCGGCGCTGGCGCGCAATCCGGTCATTCCCTCGCCAGTGCAGCTGAAGCTCTCCCAGGATCCCGTGCCCTTCGTGCGGGCGGCACTTCTGGAGAATCGCCGGCTGGTGGAGGAGTTCCAGGTAGGCCTGGCCGACGACATCGACACCGCGGTGCATCTCTCGGCTCTTCTGGTGCCGAAGCTCTCCGCACCCGCCATGGAGATCTGGGCCAAAGAGAGCGAGGAACTGGCGCAACTGGCACTCGCTCGCCGAAAGGACCTCCCGCCCGCCATCGTGACCATCCTCTCCCAGAGCCCGCACCCCACCGTGCTGCTCTCGCTTCTGGAACACCAGCAACTCCCCCAGGATAGCCTGGAGGACTTCGCGCGACGCGGCGACCACGAGACCGCCCTGGCGCTCCTGCGGCGCACCGAGCTCTCCGAGGGTCTCCAGCGCGCTCTGCTGGAAAAGCAGTGCCAGGATCCCCAAGTGCGACTGGCGCTGGCCGCCCATCCCTCCCTCTGCGACGACGTGGCACTGGCGCTCCTGGATGCCGCCGCCAACGACGAGAATCCCGAGTCCCTCCGGCAGTCCCTGGCACTGAATCCGGCGCCAGGGCTCCTTCAGACCCGAATCCGCCTGGCGCACGAAGGCGGCAACGCCCTCCGCAAGCGCATGCTTGCCAATCCCCAGTGCCACCAGGACGCCGTCCTGGAGGAGCTGGTGCTCCAGGGCGACCAGATCCTCCTGTGCCACCTGGCATATCGCGGCATCGACTGCCAGCGACTCTCTTTCCAGGCGCGGGAACGACTCCTCCAATGCCCGCTGCCCGCCGTCCAAAAGCTGGCCGCGCCACACATCCAGGAAACCGCATAACTCCTTGACGCGCAGCGGTTTACCGCACGCGCCGAATCCCATTTCTTTTTGTTATAATCCCAAACATACTTTTTCCTCCCGGAGAAAAACATGTCTACTGCCATCAAGAAACCCGCCGCGAAGCCCCTTCCTCCTCTCTCCCTCGTAGAGATCATCACCCGGGCTGACGCCGCCACCATCCAGGCCGCCCTAGAAGCGCGCCAGAAGATCGATGCCCTGCTGGCCGAACGCGCCGCCGCCTACGAGCGCATCGCCGCATTGGAAAAGCAGGTCGACGAGGTCATGGGCGAACCCGGACTCTTCGTCTTCCCCGCCCCCACC
>CAZMWS010000063.1:3980-10042 GCA_964570085.1 uncultured Lentisphaeraceae bacterium
GTGGCAGTGCCCCCCTTCCCCGCGCCCTCCCCCGCGCCTGCGGCTCCCGCCCCTGTAGCACCCGCAGCTCCTGTAGCGGAACCCGCTACCGCCGCTGACCACGCGGCGGCGTCCCCCGCGGCTCCCGCCTCCAAGAAGGGCGGTGCCCCCAGCAACAGCGGCAAATCCGGCAACTAGCCGACTAGCGCCTCCTTCGGTTTACGTTGTCCGTCCTGCCCGTCATGGGGATTGACCAGGAAATCCGAATCCTCGACCTATTGGCCGTTCGAGATGCGGAGTTTCTCCGGGTCCGGGAATGCGAAGCCAAGATCCGCCAGATACTTGGCGGTCATGACTTCCCCTTTCCCGCGCCGCCGGTGACTCTGCCCTCCGCCTCCCGCAAAGGGAAGCCCACGCGCTTCCCGGGAGTCGCCGTTGTCGCCAATGGCTCGAAGAAGCCCCCGAAGCCCCCGGAGAGTTCCTCTTCTGGGGATGGGGCGGATTGTGCCCTGGTGGTTCCGCCTTTAGACCCCGCCACGGAAAACGCCTACCGCATTGTCTTCCAAGACAAAGGCGAGACCAAAGTCAGCTATCTCCAGAGCACCCGGGACCTCCAGGAGATGCTCCGCCTCGCCTGCCCCACCTTCCAGATTACCTGCCTGGAAACCGTCCTCTTCCATACCCTGGACGACTACCAGGCCATCCGACGAATCCTCTAGCGGCACAAAACAACCATAGCCGCGCATACGCCCATGAAAATCCTCGGCATTGAAAGCAGCTGCGACGAAACCGCCGCCGCCGTGGTGGAAGACGGCCAGACCGTCCTCTCCAGCGTCATCAGCAGCCAGATCAAGCTCCATACCGCCTACGGTGGCGTCATCCCCGAACTGGCAGCCCGCGAGCACCTCAAGAATGTCTCCCCCGTGGTCGCCGCCGCCCTCCGCGAGGCCGATACCCCCCTGGACAAGCTGGACGGCATCGCCATCACCAGCCATCCGGGACTCATTCCCGCGCTACTGGTCGGCAATGCCTACGCGAAGGGCCTGGCCGCCGCCACCGGCCTCCCCATCGTGGGCGTGAACCACTTCCTGGGACACCTCTATGGCGCCTTCCTGGAACGCTCCGAACTGCTTCAGGACGACAAGCTCTATCCCATTCTGGGACTGGTGGTCTCCGGTGGACACACCGCCATCGTCCTGGTGGAAGCAACCGGCAAGGCGCGCATTCTGGGAAGCACCCTGGATGACGCCGCCGGCGAGGCGCTGGACAAGGCCGCGAAGATCCTGGGTCTGGGCTATCCCGGCGGTCCCGTCATTGACCGCCTCGCCAAGGAGGGCGATCCCACCAGCCAGGTCTTCCCCATGGGACTCATCGGCGCCGCCGGAAAGCCCGTCCCCCCGGAACACCGCTACGACTTCAGCTTCTCCGGCGTCAAGACCGCGCTGCTCTACAAGGTCCGTGACCACCAGCCCTCCGACCAGCAACTGCGGGATCTGGTGGCCTCCTACCAGGCCGCCGTCATGGAGGTCATGGTCCACAAGGCATTCCTGGCCGCGCGGGACTTCCATGCCGGAGTCCTCTGCCTCTGCGGCGGCGTTGCCTGCAACAGCTACCTTCGCCGCCGCATCCAGGAGGAGGCCGACAAACGGCACCTGCCTGTCCTCCTGGCACCCCCGAAATACTGCACCGACAACGCCGCCATGATCGGCGGCGTGGGATACCACTACCTGCGTCTGGGCCGCCGGGACTCCCTGGACATGCCCGTCAATGCCCGACTTCCACAGGATTTGGGAATCATCCCCTTCGCCAAAAACGCCAAGTAGCCCTTTTTCCCTTCCGCCTTCCGGTTCCGTAGCCCCATCCATAGGAGAGAGCCTCATGGAAGAAGAAACCCCCGCCACCCACAACGAACAATCTCTGGATAACCTGAAGAAGGCGCTGCAGCTCGCGGCGCTCCAGGAGAACTCCACGGAGGGGAACGCCTTGCGTGCGCTCCTGCTGGGTCTCTGCCAGCAGTGTTCCGCCGCATTGCAGAAGGCCAACAGCTATCACGAGCTCATCTTGGACGAGCTGGATGCCCGAGGCGGAAACACCTCCTATCTGGAACTGGCGCAGAAGGAGCTCTCCACCATCCAGACCCTCACCGCACGCATCCGGCAGGAACTCCCCACCGCCGAAGGCGAGCGCCTGAATCTTCCGCGCGTGGCAGCGGCGGTGGCCGACCTCTACCAGAAGCGCCATCCCGACTCCCCCGCCATCAAGCGGAGCCTGGATCCCACCGCCTTCATCACCGCAGAGCCCTTCGAGCTCCAGGAGCTCCTCCTCCATCTCATGGAAGACCTCCGTCAACCCGGTGACGAAGGCGCCCCCGATGCCTGGGAGCTCTCTCTGGAGAACCGCAGCATCACCCGCCAGGAGGCCTCCTTCCTGCCCCTGAAGGACCAGGGCGAATACTCCATGCTCCTCCTCCGCCCACAGGGCGCGGAGCCCCTCCGGGACCTCAAGAGTCTCAAGCCCTTCTCACCCGTCCTGGACAAAAAGGACGCACCCTCACCCCTCGATGTCCTCCAGTGGTGCGGCACCGCCACCCATAACGGCGCCGGACTCTTCTACGACTCCGCACTCCCGAAACGAAACGCCGTCCTCATCTTCCCCCGCCTCCCCGAGGAGATGGTGGCGCATCCCACGCCCTCACCCTATCGCTGGAAGGACGACCGTCCCCCAAAGACCATCCTCCTGGTGGACGACGAGGACATGATCTGGGATGTGCTCAGCGACATGCTTCAAGACCTGGGCTATCAGGTCCTGCTGGCCGGGGATGGTGCGGAGGCCGTGGAGATCTACCGCAGCAATCCGGGCGTCGTGGACCTGGTGATGCTGGACATGCTGATGCCCAACATGGGCGGAAGGGAGACCTTCTTCCTGCTCAAGGAGCTGGATTCCAACGTGAAGGTCCTGGCCACCAGCGGATACGTCTCCCAGGAGGAAATCCAGGATGTCATGGACGCAGGCGCCGCCGGATTCCTCCGAAAGCCCTACCATATCTCCGATCTCGCCAAGAAAATCAAGGAAATCCTCGGCAATGACTGACACCGAAACCGAACAAACCACCCCCTCCGGCGCGGCGGTCCGCAGAGGGGGAGTCCTGAAGGACGCCCTCCTGGCCGCCTCGCCCGTCATCCTCGGATACCTCACCATGGGCTTCGCCTTCGGAGTGCTGCTGGTGAAATCGGTCCCGAACTCCAATGGCTGGTGGTGCCTGGGCTTCAGCGCTGGCGCGCTCTCCGGAAGCATGCAGTTCGCTTCCGTGGAGATGCTCAAGAATGCCGCGGAATACACCCTCTTCAATACCGCGGTCCTGGCACTGCTCATCAATATCCGCTATTGCGTCTACGGACTGCCCTTCGTGAAGCTCTTCCGGGAATACCCCTGGTATCTCCGGCTCTTCCTGATCCAGAATCTCAGCGACGAGACCTACGCCATCATGGCCTCCTCCACCAAGACCGGGAAGGAGCGCCGGAATTTCTTCACGCTGGTGGCGCTCTTCGACTACAGCTCCTGGGTAATCGGGACCATCCTGGGCGCCGTCATCGGAGGACACCTCCATTTTCCCACCGAGGGCATTGACTTCGCCATGGTGGCGCTCTTCGTGGTGATCCTGGTGGATCTCTGCCGGGAAAGGCAGAATCTCTTCCCCGCCGCCATAGGCGCGCTCTCCACCATCGCGGTGATGGTGCCCGCCATGCTCTTCTTCCCGCGCCTGGCCAACAAGACCCTCCTGGCCGCCATGGTCCTCATGACCGCCATCCTGGTTGCCAAGCGCCCGCGCGCCAACAAAACCGCAAAGGGAGGTGATGCCGCATGACACTCCATCAGTTCCTCATGATCGTGGTCATGTGCGTCGTGATCTTCCTCCTGCGCGCATTCCCCTTCCTGGTCTTCCGCGACACCACCAAGGGCACTCCGCCCCTCCTGCTCTACTTGGGACGCGTCCTCACCGCCGCCGCCATCGCCATGCTGGTGGTCTATGGGCTGGCGAGCCTCTGCGATTTCAAGGAACCGCACTTCCAGAGGTTGCTCCTGGCCCTGCCTGCCACACTGGTCACCATCCTGGTCCACTGGAAATTCAAGAACTCCCTGGTCTCCATCATCGTGGGCACCGGGGTCTACATGGCACTCTTCCAGACACTGGGGAAATACCTCTCCTAACGAGAAAAGCCCCATATACGCAAAAACGCCCGGCACTCTCATCCAGGGAGCACCGGGCGTTTCATTTTCAGTATGGGCTAGCGTTCCAGGAAGGATCCCTCCAAAAACGAGACGAAGCGCCACTTGCCGTCCTCGTCCTTCCGGAGGGTGATCTGCAGATGGAAATCATCGTCCATCCGATACTGGTATTGCGAGGAACTGGCGCGTCCGTGGATCACGCAATCCACCAGCGCCTCATTGTCTCGGATGGTCACCAGCTGGTCTACAATATCCACAGTGAGGTCGTCTAGGGAATATCGTGCCCGAGAGACATGGGCGGTCAGCTCATCGGCGGAGAATCCGCCCCGGATCGGGACATCGTGGACGCCCACCTCCACGTGGGGAGCCAGGCGGTTTCCCAGCGAAAGAAGCTTCAGGGCCGCGGCGGCATTGCCCTCGCCCGGGCGCTTGGAGACATCTTCGCAAATACCCGACATCTGCTTGCGCACCTGCCGTTCGTCACTGTGGAACCACCGCCAGCCGAAATACGCACCTACAATGAGGAGAACGAGGAGCGCGCCAAGAATCAATCGGAGCTTATTGTTCATGAGTTCAGGAGTGTCTTCGCCTTCTTTGCCAATAGTCCCACATCGCCCGCGCCGATAAGCACGATGACCTCGTGCCCATAAGAGGGCTGTTCCCACTCCTTCTGGAGTTCGGGAAGAAAGTCCGCCGGGGCGCCGGTGTATAGAACCGCGGAGGGCGCGACAGTTCCGTTGTCGCCCCGCAACTCCTGAATCTTCCGGACAATCCTGTCAGCGGAGGCCTCCGGGGCATTCTTCTCCCAGGCCATGAAGGGCGCCAGCACCACGGTCCGTGCACATTCCCGCTCCAGGATCTGCGCAAAGGCATCGCCGTATTTCAGAATGCGTTCGGGTCGATGAGGCTGGAAGACCGCCAGGAACCGGCAGTCGGGATGAGCCTCCTTCAGCGCCTGGAAGCAGGCGGCCAGCTCAGTAGGATGGTGTGCGTAGTCCTCGTAGAGGAAGAGCGCGTCGCCCTTCTGCGCCAGGAGACTCAGTCGTCGGTCAACCCCAGGGAAGGTCGCCAGGGCGTTGCGGATTTCGTCTTCGGAGAGAGAGAATGGCGGTGCCTGGAGGAGTGTTCGGACCAGACAGGCATTCTCCCGGTTATGCCGTCCCGGTTGCGGAAGTCCCAGGGGGTATTTTTCGGGTTCCTCGGGAGAGATCAGCCGCACGCCCTCCAGCCCCGAAAAGAGCTCTGCCAGCCGCGGCGTATTCCAGGAAAGGGTCCGGTGGGAGTGACTCGCGAGAGTCCGGAAGCACGCCTCCAATGCGGCCTCGCCACCCACAGACCAGCTGTGATCGCCATCCACATTGAGGACGATCGTCTGCTGCGGGAGCATCATCTCCTGGGAGCGGTCCGATTCGTCCACCTCGGTAACGAAGTAGTTTCCATTTCCCCAACGGGCATTGCGTTCCCAGCCGACGGGGGTGCCGCCAATAAGGAAACCGGGATCCATGCCGGCCTCCCGGAGCACGTGTGCGATCATCGCGGAGGTAGAGGTCTTTCCATGGGAGCCAGAGACCGCGATCACGTAACGGAAGCGCGGCGCCAGCCGCGCCAGGAATTCGCCGCGACGGCATTGCGGGATGCCGCGTGAGCGCGCGCAGCGGCGTTCGGGGTGGTCTTCGGGAATGGCGGCGGAGTAGACCAGTAGATCCGTCTCCGCCGGCAATGCCTCCCCCACGCCATCGCGCCCAACGGTAATCTGCGCGCCGCGCTCCCGCAGAGCGGCGGTGTAGGAGGATTCCACGGCGTCGCTGCCGGAAATGGTGGCCCCCGCGTCTAACAGCAGGTGCGCCAGTCCGGAG
>CAZMWS010000064.1:0-10019 GCA_964570085.1 uncultured Lentisphaeraceae bacterium
CCTACAGGATAACACGATGAAAGAAGAGACGAAGAAGAAGAATGTTGCCCGCCACTGGCCCGTGGTGTTGCTGGCCCTGGTGGTGGTGGCCGTCTTCCTGGTGGTCATGGTCACCTTTCAAGTGAAGGAGACCGAATACGCCCTGCTGAAAACCTACTCCGGCGAGTTGGTGGAGTACAAGAGCGGTCTGCATTTCCGCTGGCCCTTCGTGAACTCCATCTGGCGCCATGACAAGCGCATCCAGTGCTACGAGTTGGCCGTCGGACACGACGAGCAGTATATGACTCGCGACAACCAGCAGATCGTGATTTCTACCTACGTGCTCTGGAAGGTGGGCGATCCCGTCCAGTTCCTCCGTTCCCTGGATTCCACCGAGGCCGCCGAGCGCAAGATCTCCGACGAGGTCCGCGGCGCCCGCTCCGCCGTCATCTCCCGCTATTCCTTCTCCGAGATGGTCTCCGAGCAGGACGGCGTCAGCGTCCTGGAGAAGATCGAGGACGAGATGCGCGATGCCATCCACGACAGCGTCCTGGAGAAGTTCGGCGTCGACATCGTGCGCATCGGCTTCCGTCAGCTGGGCTTCCCCGCTGCAGTGACCCAGAACATCTTCGCCGCCATGGTCTCCGAGCGTGAGGCGAAGGCCCGCCGCTTTGAGGTGGAGGGCCAGGCCGAGGCCGAGAAGATCCGCAATGACGCCAATACCCAGGCCCAGAAGATGCTCTCCAAGGCGCAGGCCGAGGCCACCAAGATTCGCGGCGAGGGCGATGCCCAGGCCGCCGAGGCATACCGCGTCTTTGCCCAGAATCCCGAGCTGGCCAGCTTCCTGCGGAATCTGGATGCCCTGAAGGGCGCCCTCGGCGAGAAGGATACCCTTATTCTGGATACCACCACCGCTCCCTTCAATCTGCTGACGCCCGACGCCCTGGACTCCCTCCAGAAGGACCGCTAGCCCACGGAGACGAAGATCATGGCACCAGAGAATATCAACTCCCAGAGGCCGGCATCGGAGCCCCAGGCATCCGGCATGGCAAGCCTCATGAGGATGCTGCGCATCCTCTTCTTCTGCTTCCTCACTCTTATCGTCGGCGTCTTTCTCTACTACTTCGTCTTCAGCGGAATCTTCCGCGTAGACGAGCAGTTCGAGGCCATGCAGCTGCGCTTCGGCGTGCTCCAGAAGCATGACACCGACTCCGGGGTCTCCCCCATCCTCCAGAGCGGAAAGTGGTATTGGTCCTTCCCGTATCCGGTGGACGAGGTCATCATGGTCCCCGCCAACAAGTCCATCTCCGTCTCCACAGGAAACACCTTCAAGGCCTGGATCAATCCCGCCGGCGTGGTGAATTCCTCCACGGGACGCGAGTTGCGCAATGGCGTTGACGGCTATCTGGTCTCCGGCGATATGCACATCTTCCACGCGGAGTGGTCGGTCTCCTATCGCGTTGAGGATCCCGCCAGCTACTACTTGAATTTCTATGACGACACCAAGACGCCCTCCAGCTCCGTGTTGCCTTCCTCCGAGCAGGTAAAGCGCCAGGAGCGCCTTCGCGGCCATGAGCTCATCATCCGGAATCTCCTCTCCGACGCGGTGCTCTCCGAGACCGCCTCCTGGAATACCGAGGAACTCATTCGCGCGAGCCGCACGGTGACAGGCGAGGATGGCGCTATCTCCACGATCCGCCTTGAGGACCGCGTTCGCGCCCGCATGGAGCGCATGGCGGAGAAGATCCACCTGGGCATCCAGTTGCAGAGCGTGAATCTGGTGGGAATCTATCAGCCCCCCGCCGCCGCCCTCCAGGCCTTCAACCAGGTCAATGCCAGCGAGCGGAATCGCCAGGTGCAGATCCAGAATGCCCAGACCTACGCCAATCAGGTGCAGGCACAGGCAAGCGCCTCCTGCGACCGTTTGGTGAATGAGGCCCGTGCCTACCAGGAGACCGTGGTCAGCGATCTTACCGCGCAGGCGCAGTATTTCTCCTCGATTCAGGCAGAATACGCCAAGAATCCCCGTTCCACTCTCACCGTGCTCTACGCCAACGCCATCCGCGACATGTTGCAGAAGGTGCCCAACAAGTACATCCTGCATCAGACGCCGGAGGGAGTCCATCAGGAGTTGCGCCTCCAGATCTCCCAGATCCCCGATGAGGCGCCCCGCGCAGATGCCGCGCCCCAGGAATCCACCTCCACTCAGCAGAGCGCCAGCGAGACGCCCGCCACCTCCGCGCAGTAGCGCCGGATGTCCGGCGTGGAAAGGGACCGGATCCTCACACCTTCATTCGAACCAAACAAGGCTTTCATGGAAGAACCCATTTCTCAAAATAGCAACGCTCCGAAGCGCACCTCGGTTACCCGGGTGACTCGCTCGGATATGGGCCGTCTCGGCGCCGCGCTCTTTGGCGGCATCCTGGTGCTGGACTCCTATCTGGCGGGACTCTTCTTCGGAGGCAAGATTGACCAGTTCACTATGGATCTCTTTGCGCTGATTGGCGCAGTGATCCTCTCTGTGCCCATCTTCTGGGAGGCCGCCCGCGACCTCTTCCGGGGCGTGGTGGGCATGAATGAGCTGGTGGCTCTGGCGCTCCTGGGCGCCTTCGCCTCCGGTCCCGCAAACTACCGCACCGCCGGCGCAGTCGCCTTCTTCATGCTCATCTCCATCACCATCGAGAAGCGCACCGCCATTGGCGCGGAGGCCGCCATCGAGGCCGTGGTCCGGATGACTCCCCGTACGGCGCGACGCATCCGCGAGGATGGCACCGAGGAAAAGTGCGACGCCATTCAGGATCTCCAGCTAGGTGATGTCTGCCGTGTGCGCCCCGGCGAGAACTTCCCTGCCGACGGAAAGATCATCCAGGGTATCTCCACCGTCAACCAGGCCTCCATCACGGGTGAATCCCTCCCCACGGACAAGGGCGTGGGTGACGAGGTCTACGCCGGAACGCTGAACCTGACCGGTCTGGTGGACTTCAAGGTCACCCGGAAGGGCACGGATACCACTCTCGGAAAGGTCCGAAACCTCATTGCGGATGCCGAGCAGTCCAAGATGCCCATTCAGCGGATGATCGACCAGTATATCGGCTACTACACCCCCGTGGTCCTGATGATCGCCGGACTGACTTGGTTCGTGACCCGCGACATGAGCCGCGTCATCGCCGTGCTGGTCATGGCAGTGCCCGCCGCCCTGGTGCTGGCGCATCCCTCCGCCGTCATCGCAGCAATCTCCGCTGCCTCTCGTCTGGGCATCCTGATCAAGGACGTCTCCCAGATCGAGCTGGTGGCGCGCATCAAGGCGATTATCTTCGATAAGACCGGTACCCTCACCGAGGGCAATCTGGAGGTCTCGCGCCTGGAGCCCGTCCAGGATGTGGACTTGGCGCAGCTGGTCCAGATCGCCGTCTCCGTGGAACACCACTCCAACCATCCCACCGCCGTCGCCATCAAGAAATTGGCCGCCAAGGTAGGCATCGATGTGGTGGTCCCCGAGAAGTACGAAGAGGTGGCTGGTAAGGGTGTCTCCGCCGTCGTGGATGGCCAGCAGTGCTATGTGGGCCGTTCCACTTGGCTGGCCGAGATGGGCATTGACGTGGCCGCGCTGGAGGAGAGTCGCCAGAGCGTTGCCAAAGAGGGCATGTCCATTGTCTGCGTCGCTTGCGATGGCAAGGCGCTCGGTTGGGTCGGCCTCCAGGACGCCATTCGCTCCGTCTCCGCCGAGGCAGTCGCCGACCTGAAGGAGATGGGCGTGGAACACTGCTGCATGGTCACGGGTGATAATCAGCAGGTGGCCGATGTGGTTGCCCGCAAGATTGGCATTACCGAGGTCTACGCCGGATGCCTCCCTGAGGAGAAAGCGAAGGTGGTGGCCGAGATGAAGAAGGCCGGCAATGTAGTCGCCGTGGTGGGTGATGGTGTCAATGACGCGCCCGCCCTGGCGGCCGGTGACATCGGCATGGCCATGGGCGCCTTCGGCAGCGACATCGCCGTCCAGTCCGCCTCCGTGGCCCTGATGAACAACGATCTGCGCCGAATCCCCTTCTTCATTGGACTGGCCCGCCAGACCCGCGTCCTCATGGGACAGAATTTGGCGGTGGGCCTGACCTTCATCATCGTCGGTGTCTACTTCGCCATCTCCGGCGATCTGGGCCCCATCGGTGCCGCCTTGATCCATACGGTCTCCAGTCTTCTGGTGATCTTCAATAGCGCTCGTCTCGTGCGCTCTGGCGAAAACCTGAATTCCGCCGCGGAGACCGCCGAGGCAATGGATCCCCAATCTTGAAAAGAGAATCCCCACCCCCCTTTTGATCATACCCCACACAGGAAGAACCAACCATGGCTGAAGAGAAGAAAGAAGAAATGGTGGTAGAGGCCGTCGGCCTGACCAAGATCTTCAAGGATTTCTGGAATCGTCCGAAGGCGCGAGCCGTCAATGGCCTGAATTTGCAGATCCGGAAGGGCGAGGTATTTGGTCTTTTGGGCCCCAACGGCTCCGGCAAGTCCACCACCATCAAGATGATTTTGGGACTCCTCTATCCCACTCGCGGCGAGCTGCGGGTCTTCGGACAGGATCCCCAGAATGTGGCCATCAAGAGCCGCATCGGATACCTCCCCGAGGAGACCTACCTCTACAAGTATCTCACCGCCGCCGAAACCCTCGATTTCTACGGCGCACTCTTCGGACTGGATGCCCAGCAGCGCAAGGAACGCTCCGGACAGCTCCTGGAGATGGTCGGTCTGGCACACGCCGTCGATCGCCCCGTGGGCGAATTCTCCAAGGGCATGGCGCGCCGTATTGGTCTGGCACAGGCGCTGGTCAATGACCCCGATCTGGTCATTCTGGATGAGCCCACCAGCGGTCTGGATCCCATCGGTTGCCGCGAGGTCAAGGACGTGATCCGGCTGCTGGCTAGCCGCGGAAAGACTGTCATTCTCTGCAGCCACCTGCTGGCCGATGTCCAGGATGTCTGCGAGCGCGTGGTGGTCCTCTACGGTGGACAGATCCGCGCCGAGGGCCTGCTGGACGACATCCTCCGCGAAGAGGACAAGACCCAGATTGTCACTCCCAAGCTCTCTCCCGAGACCGTTTCCGAGTTGCGGCAGTTCTTCGCTGCTCACGGCATCAAGGATCTGGATCGCGTGAAGGTGGACAACCCCGGACGGGATCTGGAGGACTTTTTCCTGGAGGTGGTCCGGAAGGCCACCGAACAGAATGTCTCTACCGCAGGTGCCCACGCACCCGGTGCCATGCCCGAATATCTGCAGGGCGGTGCCGAGGCTGCTCCCTCCGGTGCCGATCTCCTCAAGTCTCTGCAGGGCGACCGCGAGGCGGATGCCCGGAAGGCGGAGGCCGCCAAGGCGGAGGCGCAGTTGCGTGCTGCCAAGGAGGCGAAGGATGCCGAGAAGCAGAAGGCCCTGGAGGGCCTGAAGGGCCAGTCGGAGCCCACTGCCGCTGAGGAGGCCGCCGCTCAGAAGGCCGCCCGCGACGAAGAGGACGCCAAGGCCCGCGAAGAGCTCAACAAGAAGCTCGCCGGCCTCAATCTCAAGAAGTAGCACGCTCTCTCCCGTTCCCCCGGATTGAATCTTCCGGGGGAACTTTTTGCTTTCACGCCATGGGGGTGAAAAACGACGACAAACTCCAGGCGCTCCTGGCGGCCTCGGAGGCACGGAAGCGGGGCGAGATCCCCGATTCTGCCGGCAAGACGGGCTGGAAGGTCCTCAATCTGCCACGGACGCATGCGCGGCCGCAGGTCGTGGATTCCCGCGGCGTGGTCGAACGGGTGCGCATCCTGGGAATGGATACCGCCCTGCGCAAGACCGGCTGGGGGATTGTCGATGTCCAGGGAAAGAAGTGGTCTGCTGTGGATTGCGGGGTGATTGTGAATCCGCCCAAGGCATCCATCACGGACTGCATGCGGCATCTCAACAATGCCATCAAGGGGCTCATCGAACGCTATTCTCCCGATGCCGTGGCCATAGAGGGCGGCTTCTACTGCCGGAATGCCCGCACCGCCATTGTCCTGGGAACCGCCCGCGGCGCAGTCCTGGGCGTCCTGGCGGAGGCGCAATTGCCGGTCTACGAATACGCGCCCCGTCGCGTGAAGCAGACTGTGGCCGGCCGCGGCGATTCCACCAAGGAGCAGGTGGCCCTCATGGTCTCCAAATTCCTGAAGATCCAGGTGGATAACCTGGCCAACGACTCCACAGACGCCCTGGCGCTGGCAATCTGCCACGCCGCCGCTCTCATGAATCCCGCCGTGGAGCTGGAAAAGCCCCTCTAGAACAAAAATTCCGGGCGAATGCGCCCGCTCTCTTTCAAATAACTTGATACCATGGCTGACCTCTCTGTGAATCTAGGCGGAATCTCCCTGCGGAATCCCATTGTCACCGCCTCCGGCACCTTCGGTTACGGCGAGGAATACGCCACTCTGGTGCCCCCCGAACGGCAGGGCGCCATCACGGTGAAGGGCGTCTCTCCTTTCGAAAATCCCGGGAATCCCATGCCCCGCACCACGGAGGTCTATGGCGGCATTCTCAATGCCATCGGACTGGAGAATCCCGGCATCGAGAAATTCATCCACGATCCGCACTATTTGCCGCGACTGCGCACTCTGGATTGCCCCATCTTCGTGAATATCTGGGGACGCACCATTGAGCAGTACGGTGAGGTGGCCGCTCGCCTGGAGGCGGAGAAGGAGGGCATTGCCGCCCTGGAGGTGAATATCTCCTGCCCCAATGTGAAGGCCGGCGGCATCGCTTTCGGCACAGATCCCGTTCAGGCAGCGAAGGTGGTCTCCGCGGTCCGGAAGGCCACGAGCCTCCCCGTGATCACGAAGCTCTCGCCGAATGTCGCGCGCATCGGGGATTTCGCGAAGGCCGTGGTGGATGCGGGCAGCGACATGGTCTCCCTCATCAACACTCTCACTGGACTCGCCATCGATTTGGAGACGCGCCGCAGCAAGCTGGCGAACTTCACGGGCGGATTCTCCGGACCCGCCTTGAAGCCCGTGGCGCTGCTGAAGGTCTATGAGGCGCATCAGGCCGTCCCCAATACGCCTATCATCGGTATGGGAGGCGTCTGCAATGGCAAGGACGCCCTGGAATTCATGATGGCGGGAGCCACCGCCGTAGGTGTGGGGACCTCCATCTTCACCAATCCGAAGTGCCTCCTCACCATCCCCGAGGAGATGAACCAGTGGCTGGATGATCACAATGTCGCGAAGGTCTCGGACATCATCGGGACCCTCCAGCGGTAAGCTCGCAAATCAAAAATCCTAGTCATTCCACGGGCGGAGAAGGGCACCAAAATGCCCCCTTCGCCCACTTTGTTTTTGGGGAAAGACAGGGGATTTTCAATGCGTGGAAAAGTGTCGCGGAGTGTCTCAAGTTGTTACGATATCTCTTTTGTTGTCATGAATTTACATAATTCGCTGGCGAAAATTTTTCAAAATAAGCTCTTTTGAGGCTGTTTTTGTCATGGCGCATGGGTGTGTTCCGGGGTAAATTATTGGCGTTTCGTATTGGGGGAAACGACCGGATCCTATGTGAGTTTGGTGTATCAGGACCTCTCTCGCTTCCTCGTCCCCGTTCCGAAGTGTCCCCGTGCCTCCTATTGTGCTCTCCTCCCGCTTTATGGAATCCAAACTGATTGAACAGCTTTCTTCCTTCAACCCCTGGAAACGCGTAGCGGCCCTTCAGACTCTCGCCGCCTCTACGGAATTTCTCCCGTGTTCCCGGGCGATGAATATGCACGTCCACTCCTTCTACTCCTACAACGGAGAGGGGTGGTCTCCCAGCCGCATTGCCTATGAGATGCGCAGCATGGGCCTCTACGGCGCCGCATTGTGCGATTTCGATGTGATCCAGGGTGTAGAGGAGTTCATGGCCGCCGGCGATCTGCTGGGGCTGCGGGTGGCCGCTTCCTTCGAGAGCCGCGTCTTCTTCTCGGAATACGCCGACAAGGAGATCAACTCCCCCGGCGAACCCGGCGTCTTTTATTTCATGGGCGCCGGTTTCGTGGATGGCTCCAACTCCGAGGCCTTTGAGGAGCAGCTGGAACAGTCCCATAGCCGCAATCGTGCGCTGATCAAGCGCATCAACGAAGCGTTGCCCGAATGCTGCCATCTCTCCTACGAGGACCATGTGCTGCCCCTCACTCCCGAAAAGAATGCCACGGAGCGGCATATCGTCCGTGGATACTACGATCTCCCCATTCGCCACCATGGTTCTGTGGAGGCCGCAGTCCGTTTCTGGGCGGAGGTCTTCCAGGAGGACGAAGCGGAGCTGGCTTCCAAGAGCCCCAATGCCATGAACGAGTATCTGCGTGGCAAGCTCATGAAGCGTGGTGGCCTGGGATATGTGCAGCCCACCGAGGAGACCTTCCCGCCTCTGGAACAGGTCATCTCCCTCATTCAGTCCTGCCGCGCGATTCCCTGTTCCGCCTGGCTGGATGGCTCGTTGCCCGGCGAGGCCAATCCCCGCGAGCAGCTGGAGTGCCTGAAGTCCAAGGGTGTGGAGATGGTGAATATCATTCCTGACCGCAACTGGAACTTCAAGGATCCCGAGAAGCAGGCGGTGCGGGTGAAGGCCCTCAATGAATATGTCGCCGTCGCCAATGAGCTGGAAATGCCCATTATCGTCGGCACCGAGTGCAACAAGCCCGGACAGCGCAAGGTGGATGACTTCGAGGCCGATGCCATGAAGCCCCTCCGCATGAGCTTCCTGCGTGGCGCCAATGTGCTTTTCGGACATACCACGCTGCTCCGCTACGCCGATGTCTCCTATACCGACGCACGCACCAAGGAGGAATTCCCCAATGTGAAAGACCGGAATGACTTCTTTGCCTCCGTGGGCGCGCTCCCCGTGCCTCCCGCCGCAGTCCGCCGGGAGCTGGCTGACAACGAGCCGGAGAAGAATCTGGAACGCATCCGTGTCGCCGCGCATCGCGGCACCTGGGAGCTGTAGACTCCGCTCTCCAGGATAGTCCGTAGACGCAAAAAGGGCCGGAAGGATCTCGTATCCTCCCGGCCCTTTTGCTTGCGTTGTCGCTCTATTGGACTTCCAGTCCCATGGTCTCCGGGAAGCCGCAGAGGAGATTCATGTTCTGGACGGCCTGTCCGCTGGCGCCCTTGGTCAGGTTGTCGATGGCGCTGGAGACGACGAGGCGGTTTGTGCGAGGCTCGTAGACGCATCCGATTTCGCAGAGATTGGTGCGGGTCACATGCTTGGTGTCCGCCAGCTTTCCGGGAGGCAGGACGCGCACGAAGGGCTCTTTGCCGTATGCTGCCTGCAGTGCCGCTAGGGCGTCTTCCGCGGTCTTGCCGGCGGTGGGTGTCATGAGGATGGAGGAGTGAATGCCGCGGTTCACAGGCACCAGGTGCGGCAGGAAGTTCATGACTACCTGGGGCACGCCAGCGGCTACCGCCAGCTCCTGCTCAATCTCCGGCAGATGACGATGGGAGGTCACGCCGTAGGGGCGCAGGCTCTCGTTGCACTCGGGGAAGATGTAGTCCAGAGAGACCTTCCGACCTGCACCCGTGACGCCCGACATGGACATGGCGACAATCCCCTCGGGGGACGCCACTCCCGCTTTCAAGAGCGCGGTAGTCGGCAGCAAGATGCTGGTGACGTAGCAGCCGGGATTGGCCACCAGGGACGCGCCTTTCAATTCCTCGCGATAGAGCTCCGGGAGACCGTAGACCGCCTTCTTGATCAGCTCCGGCGCCGGATGCGCCATCTTGTAGTATTTCTCGTAGACTGCGGGATCCCGGAGGCGGAAGTCGGCGGAGAGGTCGATGATCTTGCAGCCCTTCTCCAGCAATGGCGCGGCATACTGGGATGCCAATCCATTGGGCAATGCCAGGAAGACCACCTGGCACAGCCGCGCGATCTCATCCACATCGGGCGCCATGAAGCGGAGGTCGCACTCGGAGTAGCGGGGGAAGAACTCGCCCACACGCTTGCCGGCATTCTCGCGGCTGGTGATGGCGCTGAGCTTCACGCCGGGATGGTGCAACAGGAGCCGCAGGAGCTCC